>JALVLL010000198.1 GCA_027027485.1 Candidatus Bipolaricaulota bacterium
CCGGGACCTGGGCCTTGAGGACCACGGGCCTCCCCAACCCCTCCGCGATCTCCCTGGCGGCGGCAGGGGCCTCCGCCACCTCGCCCCGGGGGACGGGGATCCCGAAGCGTTCGAAGAGTTCACGTCCCTGCCATTCCAGAAGCTTCATTATCTGCGCCAAGGATAACCGGCCACACTTTCTTTCACCACCGGACAAAGGCCCCATCGACAGAGGTCAAATGCAGTTTGTTTGCGGATTTTCGTGTTATCGAATATACTGGGGTGGGGTGGCTTCGGATGAGCCTGCATGAGTATGACGTCCACTCGATAAAGGTCCTGGAAGACATGGAGGCGGTGCGCCGCCGGCCGGGGATGTACATCGGTTCCACCGGCCCGGACGGCCTCCTGCATCTCATCTACGAGGTGGTGGACAACGCCGTGGACGAGCATCTGGCCGGGTACTGCGACGAGATCTGGGTGATCGTCAACGAGGACAAGTCCATCACCGTGCGCGATAACGGCCGTGGGATCCCGGTGGGGATCCACCCTGAGGCCGGGATCAACACCGTGGAGCTGGTGATGACTACCCTCCACGCCGGGGGGAAGTTCGAGCGTGGGGGGTACAAGGTCTCCGGAGGGCTGCACGGGGTGGGCGTTTCGGTGGTTAACGCCCTCTCGGAATGGCTGGAGGTGGAGGTTCGCTGGAAGGACGGGAAGGTATACCGCCAGCGTTTCTCCCGGGGACGGAAGGTCACCGAGCTCGAGGTGGTAGGCGAGACGGAAGAGACCGGGACCACGGTGTCCTTCCTTCCCGACCGGGAGATCTTCGGCGAGCTCCGCTACAACTTCACCAAGCTCGCCCAAAGGCTCCGGGAGCTCGCCTACCTCAACCCGGGACTCACCATCCACCTGGACAACCGCATCACTGGCTTGAGGCGCACCTTTCACTACAAGGGCGGGATCGTGTCCTTCGTGAAGGAGCTCGCCACCGGTAAGGACCCCCTCCACAAGGACCCCATCTACCTCTCCGATTCCCGGCCGGACCGGGCGGTGGAGATCGCGATGCTCTTCACCAACGCCATCGACGAGGAGGTCTTCACCTTCGCCAACTGCATCAATACCCGGGAGGGGGGCACCCACCTCACCGGGTTCAGGGCGGCCCTCACCCGGGTGATCAACGACTACGCCCGGGAGAAGCGGATGCTGGGGAAAAACGACGAGAATCTGCCGGGGGAGGCGATCCGGGAGGGGCTTGTGGCCATCATCTCGGTGAAGCTCACCTCGCCGGAGTTCGAGGGACAGACCAAGATGAAGCTCGGGAACCCCTGGGTCCGGGCCTACGTGGAGGAGGTGGTCCGGGAGCAGTTCTATCAGTACCTCGTGAAGAACCCCGGGGTGGCCCGGGCCATCATCGAGAAGTCCATCGCCGCCCACAGGGCCCGGCAAGCGGCGGCCAAGGCGAGGCAACTGGTGCGCCGGAAGGGGGCCCTGGTATCCCTTTCCCTGCCGGGGAAGCTCGCCGACTGCACCAGCGAGGACCCCACGGTGGCCGAGCTCTTCATCGTGGAGGGGGACTCGGCCGGGGGATCGGCCAAGCAGGCCAGGGACCGCACATTCCAGGCCATCCTCCCCTTACGGGGAAAGGTCTTGAACGTCGAGAAAGCCGGGCTCTCGAAGCTCCTCGATAACCAGGAGCTCCGGGCCATCATCACTGCCTTGGGAACGGGGATCCGGGAGGAGTTCGACATCACGAAGCTCCGCTACCACAAGATCATCCTCCTCACCGATGCCGACATCGACGGGGCCCACATCCGCACGCTCCTCCTCACCTTCTTCTTCCGCAACCTCCGTCCCCTCATCGAGCACGGCCACGTCTACATCGCCCAGCCGCCGCTCTACAGCGTCCAGGTGGGGAAAGAGCGCATCTACCTCTACTCGGACGAGGAGCTCGAGCGCTTCCGCCAAAGCGCCAACGGCAGGTACACCGTGCGCCGCTTCAAGGGCCTGGGGGAGATGAACCCCCGGGAGCTCTGGGAGACCACCATGAACCCCGAGACCCGGGTTCTCAAGAAGGTCACCATCCGCGATGCCCTCGAAGCCGACGAGATCTTCTCCACGCTCATGGGGCCGGACGTCTCCCTGAGGCGGGCCTTCATCCAGGAGAACGCCCACCGGGTGGCGGTGCTGGACATCTGAACCCCGGTTTCAGGGAAGGAGGTGGGGAGATGCGGGTTATGGCTCCCCTTTTCCTGTGGGGATCAATTGCGGCGGCTTGTTGTCTGGCCCAAGGGTTTCCCCTGACCCTGGTGGGGGAGACCGCTTACACCCTCGCCAAAGGCCAACTCCTCATCGGCACGCTCAGATTACCCACCACCGAACTCGATATCATGGATACCGAGATCCACTACGGGATCACCGACTCCCTGCAGGTGGGCACGAAGCCCCTGCTCTTCCTCGGGGGCTTCCTGAACGCTGAATTCAAGCAACTGGTCAACTCGGGAACAGCCCTTTTCGCGTGGGGCGGGGGGATAGCGATTCCCCCGGACCTGAGCTACGTGGGGGTAAAGCTCGGCTCGTGGATGAGCTTTGTCTCCCAGCCGAGTTGGCATCTGGGCGCGGAGGTCGCCTTTTCACCGGATGTCGCGGTCCAGGCCGATCTCGCCGCCGAGTTCCGCCTTTTCCCTTGGTTTTCGCTCCTGGGGGAACTGGCGATGCCCCCGCCGGGAGGCTACGTGGGGACGGTAGTTCGCTTGGGGGAGTTCCTGCTCCTGCGGGCGGTGGTGGGAGCGGTGATCGAAGAGGGGCTCGGTTTCAGAAGCTACCTGGAGCTCTTGGCCCTCCTTTCCCTCTTTTAGTCCGCTGGGAAGGAGAGGCCTTGCGGGGTCGGAAGAGGCTTCCCGAGCTTTTAGGGGAGCTCGGCCTTTCGGGCCCGGATATCGGGATCTCCGGGATCTCCTGGGATTCCCGGTGGGTATCGCCGGGAGACCTTTTCTTCGCACTTCGGGGGACGAAGCTCGACGGGCACGTTTTCATACCCCAGGCCGTGGAGCGGGGCGCGGTGGCGGTAGTGGGGGAGCGGGATATCCGAGGGCTTCCCGTGCCCTATATCCGCGTTCCCGACTCCAGGGAGGCGATGGGGAAAATCGCGGCGGCCTTCTGGGACTACCCCACTCGGAAGCTCATCACCATCGGG
>JALVLL010000199.1 GCA_027027485.1 Candidatus Bipolaricaulota bacterium
TCCTGCCCCTCCCCTTCCCGAACCATTGCTCCGCCACCGTGAGGGTGTTGACGTCGTTATCCACGTAAACGGGCACCATGAAGTAGCGCTGGAGGTACCCGACGATATCGACCTCCTTCCAGCCGAAGAAGGGCGAGAAGCGGAGGACCCCCCTTTCGCTATCTACCACCCCGGCCAGGCCTATCCCGATCCCCAACAGGCGTTCCGGAGCGAGCTTGGAGTCCTCCTGGATCGCCTCCACGGCCCGACGTATCTCCTCCAGGACCTCCGTGGGGGAGGAACGGCCCGCGAGCTCGAAGGAGCGATAGGAGAGGATCTGGGCGTTCAGGTCGATCACGGTGACGACGAGGGAATCATCCATGAGCTTCACCCCCACCACGTGGCCCGCTGAGGGGTTCACCTGGAGGAGCACGGGCTTCCTCCCGCCGCGGGATTCGCCCTCCCCGACCTCCACCACGAAGCCCATCTGGATGAGTCGCCTCACTATGGCCGAGACGGTGGGGAAGCTGAGCCTGGAGATCTTAACGAGGTCGGTGCGGGAGATGGGCCCGAAGCGATGGATAAGGGTGAAGACGAGGTTCTCGTTTATATCACGAGTGAGCCGCCTATATCCCCGCAGCTCCATGGCCCCACTAACTTAGTAAAGTTTCCAAAGAAAGTATACCGGGATCCCGGGACTGGGACAAGCCCCCTATCCCGTTATCTCCGCCCAGACGGCCACCCAGGCCACGTACCCCAGGATTCCCCAGCCCAGAACGCGGATGAAAAGGGGAAAGTGCCCCCTGTGGCCAAAGCGGCGCGCGAGGGCCTCCACCCCCAGGAACCCGTGCAGCAGGTAGGTCGCCACCGCCGCGGCCCTGAGGGCGGGATCGATGTGGAGGCGGAAGGAGAGTGAACGCCCGATGCCACCCGGGATACCTTGTCCCAGGAACCCATAACCGTCCACGATATAGAGGCCGAAAAGGATGAGCGCCAGGGCACCGGTGATCCCAAGAAGCCACGTCCACAACGGCCTCACGGGGATCCCCCTTCGTAGGGGGGCTTATCCACCGAGGCATCGTTGCTGTAGCCGCGGCTCTCCCAGAAGCCGCGGTAGCCTGTATCGGAAGAGAGCTCTATCTCCACCACCCACTTGATCCATTTGTAGCCCCACTTCCCCGGGACCACGAGACGCAAAGGGAAGCCGTGTTCCGGCGGGAGTACCACCCCGTTCATCCGATCGGCGAGGATCACGTCCCCATGCTGCATCACGAAATCGAGGGGGAGGGAGGTGGTGTAGCCATCGGCGGCCTGGAGGATCACCGTTGCCGCCCCGGGCTTAGGGCCCGCCTTCGCGATGAGGTCGCGCAGCGGGATCCCGGTCCAGAGGGCGGTGGCGCTCCAGCCGGTGACGCAGTGGAGCGGTGTCACGACGTCCACATGCGGGAATTTCTCCAGCTCCTCGAGTCCCAACGAAAGGGGGTTCTCCACCAGGCCGGTCACGGCGAGGCGGTAGTTCCCCGGGTCGATGTGCGGAGTTCCCTTTATCGAGAGGGCCGGAAAACTGGATATGGGGTCGAGCTTCTGTCCCCCGTACTCGGTCAACTCGTCGGCAGTGGCCCCGCCGTTGCGACACGCCTCCAATGGGAGCAAGGCCAAACCGAGCAGGACAAAGAGGATGTATCTTCGCTTCATCGTGCCCTCCGAAAAAAAGCGGAGGGGGCCTCGGGCCCCCTCCGCTCCCACCCTTTGGTGGCGCTTACTTCCCGAAGGTGAAGGGGTCGATCACGTACCAGACGCCCTTCACCCCCTGGCCGTTGGTGTCGCCCCGGGCCTCGTCCTTGAAGAAGTAGTAGAGGGGCCAGCCGCGGAAGGTGAGCTGCTCCGTCCCATCGGGCCGGGTGATCACGCCGAAGTCCTTCGCGGAGAGGGCCGAGGGGAGGATGAGTTCCTCGGTGTAGAAGGCGGGCCACTTCTTAAGGCACTCCCCCACGCAGACGCTCTTCCCCGGGGAGTCCTTGACGAAGTAGTAGAGCGTCATCCCCTTCCCGTCCACAAGATACGTCCCGATGCCCTCCTTGTATCCGATCATGACGGTGTAGAAGGGGACCTTGGCCACGAACCAAACGTTCTTCACGCCCTCCCCGTAGGTGTCGCCCGGGGCCTCGTCCTTGAAGAAGTAGTAGAGGGGCCAGCCCTTATAGGTGGTCTGCTTGGTGCCGTCGGGGCGGGTGATGGTGCCGAAGTCGGCGGGATCTATACCCGGCGGGGCCACGATCTTTTCGGCATAGAAGGGGGGCCACTTCTCGAGGCACGCCCCCATACAGGCGCTCTCACCGGCGACGTCCTTGGAGAACACGTAGAGCGTCATCCCCTTGCCATCGGTGAGGTAGAAGCCGAGGCCCTCTTTGTAGGCGATGAGGACGGTGTAATTCTCCTTGGCCCCGTACCCGTACTGAGCCAAGCCCAGGACCGAGAGGCCCAACGCCAACGCGCTCAAAAGAACGAAAACTTTTCTCATTTGCATCACCTCATTCCTACCGTGCCCCCGACACGGTCCAAAGTCAAGGCACGGGCGGTGAAAACGCGGTCCAAAGACCGGGACTCAGGGCTCGAACCTGTACCCGAATCCCTTCACCGTGAGGATGTGACGGGGGTTCCGGGGGTCCTCCTCGATCTTCCTCCGGAGGAGGTAGATGTAACGCTTCACCTCCTCCAGGGAGGCGCTCCCGTCGGGCCACACCGCGTCCCTGATCTCCCGCACTGAGAAGACCCTGCCGGGCGAAGAGGCGAGGAGCAAAAGGAGCTCGTACTCCTTCGGGGAGAGGTTCACCGCCTTCCCCCGGACGAAGACCTCCTTCCGCTCGGCGTCGATCCGGATCTCGCCCGCACGGCCTTCCCCTCCCTCCTTCCGCCGAGGGGGCCTCGGGGGGAACAGGCCGAAGGCTAAGATCCCGTACAGAAGGGCTCCGCCCAGGGCCGTTCCCAGCTTAAGATATCCACACGCGGAGGCCGCCCTGCGGGCGGAGAACCCTACGCGTACGTAGCCCAGGAGGACGCCCGCCGCCTCCCCCCTCCCGTAGAGCCTCCGCTTCACGTCCACGCAGTGCCCTATGCCGGGCAGGGAGACCACCCTGACTTCGAACTCACCCTGCGGGGGGGAGACGGAGAGGTCCATGCCCTTGAGGCC
>JALVLL010000200.1 GCA_027027485.1 Candidatus Bipolaricaulota bacterium
CAAGGCACGTAGAGGATCTCGCGCTCCGGCGAGAGGGCGATGGTCCCCGGGGAGGCGGTGATGGCGAGGATCAAAAGGAGGCGGGAGAGATCGCTTTTCACCCGCAGGGGCACCGCGATGATCCCCGGGGAGACCGCGCCCGTGGCGATAGTGATGGCCGTCCTCGCAACACCCATTATTACCCCAAAAAGAAAGAGGACTAGGTAGAGAGCCCAGAGATCCAGCCGGTACCACACCGCGGGCCTGAGGCCTTCCCCGAGTCCCCTTCTCCACGCGAGCCATCCCAAGGCGAGGGGCCAAATGAGGCCCGAGAGGACCACCTGTGGGGCGGTGGAGCGCCAAAGGAGCACCCAAACCCCCCAGAGGACTCCCCCACCTACTGCCGCCACGAGGCCTCCGCGCAAGTCACCCTCCCTCGGGATACGCCACCACCAGCACATCCGGTCCCAGCCGTTCCACCCGCTTTATCTCGACCCGGAGGGCATCGGAAAGCCGGTGGAACCCTTCACCTCCTACCGCGGGCACGGCCCCCCGTCCGCCCACGATCAGGGGGCCGTAGAAGAGGTAAAGCTTGTTCACCAGTCCCTGTGAGACGAACGACCATGCTACCTCGCCCCCGCCCTCCACGAGCACCGAATCCACATCGCGTTCACCGAGCCACGCAAGGAGCTTCCCGATGTCCACGCGCCCTTCCCGGGAGGGGAAACGGACGACCTCCGCCCCCCTCCCCCGAAGCTCCTCCTCGGTTCCCCGGGGCATCGCCTCGGTGGTAGCTATCAAGGTCCGGGTCGTACCATCGAGGACCCTGGCCGAGGGCGGGGTTCTACCCCGGGAATCGAGGACGACCCTCAGGGGCTGGGGCCCCTCCACCTCGCGCACCGTGAGCTCGGGGTCGTCGGCGAGCACGGTCTCTATCCCCACGAGGACTGCGGCGTGGCGGCGCCTGAGCTCGTGCACCCTCCTCCGGGACCCTTCCCCGGTGATCCAGCGGGAGTCTCCTGTTTTCGTGGCGATCTTTCCGTCCAGGGACATGGCGAGCTTCATGGAAACGAAAGGCCTCCTGGTTCTTATCCAGTGGGCGAAGATCTCGTTGAGTTCCCGGGCCTCCTCCTCCAGGATCCCCTCCACCACCTCCACCCCGGCCTCCCGGAGGCGGGAGATCCCCCGGCCGCTCACGTTGGGGTTGGGGTCCCGTGTGGCGACGAAGACGCGCTTTACCCCGGCCCGGATGATGGCCTCGGTGCAGGAGGGGGTCTTCTTCCCGGGGAAATCGACGCAGGGCTCCAGGTTCACGTAGAGGTCGGCACCGCGGGCATCCTCCCCGGCCCGCTCCAGGGCCTCCGCCTCGGCGTGGGAACCGCCGTAGCGGGCGTGGTACCCCTCGGCGATAACCTCACCGTCCTTAACGATCACCGCCCCCACCAGGGGGTTGGGCCGGGTATAGCCCTCCCCCCGCCGGGCGAGCTCCAGGGCCCTCCTCATGAAGCGTTCGTGTTCAGCGTGCATGGGCGGCCCGTATGAGCTCCTCGGCCGCGGCGCGGGGGTCGTCCACCCCGAATATGGCCGAGCCCGCCACGATCACCTCGGCCCCGGCCTCCACCACCGCTCGGACGTTGCCGGGCTTTATCCCCCCGTCCACGGCGATGGTGATCTCCCGGCCGCCGATCATTTCCCTGAGCTCCCGGATCCTTTCCAGGGCCTCGGGCATGAACTTCTGGCCCCCGAATCCCGGCTCCACCGACATCACCAGGACCCAGCTCACCCGATCTAGGTAGGGTTCGATGGCGGAAAGGGGCGTCCGGGGCCTGAGGGAGATCCCCACGCGGCACCCGAGCCCCCGGATGACGCGGATCGCCTCCTCGGACGGGTCCCCGGCCTCCACGTGGAAGGTGATGACATCCTCGGGCCCTACTTTGAACCTGGGGGCGTAGCGAGCGGGGTGCTCGATCATGAGGTGGATGTCGAAGGGTAGGGAGGTATAGCGGCGCAGGGCGTTCACCACCGGGGGGCCGAAGGTGAGGTTGGGGACGAAGTGCCCGTCCATCACATCGAAGTGGATGTAGGCCGAGACGGGCTCCACCGCCCGGATCTCCTCGGCCAGGCGGCCGAAGTCCGCCGAAAGCAACGAGGGCGAGAGCTTCAAGCGGACGTCCTTTCTAGCGGCGGCGGCCGGAGACGGCGCTCGCGATGAGCAAGAGCCTCAAAAGCTGGGCGATGGCCATGGCGGCGGCCGCGACGTAGGTGAGGGCGGCGGCGTAGAGGACCTCCTTCACCGCGCCGAGCTCCTCCCGGGTGACGATCCCGGTCTGGGCCAGGGCCTGGATCGCCCTCCTGGAGGCGTCGAACTCCATCGGCAGGGTGATCAGGGTGAAGAGGACCACGCCGCAGAAAAGGGCGATCCCGGCGTAAAGCAGGGTGATGCCGAACTCGGCCCCCATGTAAGCGAAGAGGAGCCCGATGAAGAAGAGCGGGAAGGCGAGCTGCGACCCGAAGCTCGCCACCGGGACCACCGCCGAGCGCAGGGCGAGCGGCGCGTACCCTTGAGCGTGCTGGATGGCATGGCCGGCTTCGTGGGCCGCCACGCCCACGTCGGCGATGGAGGGGGACGTGGGCCTGGAGAGCCTCAGAGTCTTGGTGCGGGGATCGTAGTGGTCTCCCAGGGTGCGGCCGATGGGCTCGATTCTCACCCCGGACACCCCGGCCCGCTCTAGGAGCAACTCCGCCGCCTCGGCGGCGGTGATACGGCGGCGGGTGGTCAGCCGGGCGTACTTCGTGTAGGCGGACTTCACCTTGTACTGGGCATAGAAAGCGAAGAGCATGGCCGGGATGAGGACGATGAGGGTCCTTATATCGAAAAGCCAGAGCATCTCCGTTTCACCTCCTCGGAAAACTGTTCCCCAAGTTTAGCCTGAGGGGGAAGGGAAAGGGGAGCGAGTCGAGGGGAGAGGGTACTAGGCCGGATTCTGTTTCTCGGGAGCCATGCATCTTCGCGGCCTACCCAGGGGCATCGGGCGGGCCACCCTCAAGCGCCCCCCTATTTGGCCTTGCTCCGGCCGGGGTTTGCCGTGCCCGGGAACCTCGCGGCCCCGGCGGTGGGCTCTTACCCCACCTTTTCACCCTTGCCCGCCCCCAAGCCTCACGGCTTGG
>JALVLL010000201.1 GCA_027027485.1 Candidatus Bipolaricaulota bacterium
CCCTACGGCGAAGGGGCTCGCCCTTTACCTTACCGAGCTCAACCTCGTGTCGAAGGGGGTTCCCACTTCTAGGGGAAGGACGGGGCTCACGAGCCTTTGGCTCAAAGCTGAAGAAGCGAGGCTTTCCTATAACCACAAGACCGGACAGGCATCGGGGGAGTTCACGCTGGTCCTCCACTACGAGCTCTTGGACAAGGTAAAAGGGTTCAAGCGTGGCGGCGTCAAGGGCGAGATGGACGAGTTCATCCCCTACACCGAGACGATGCGGGGAAAGCTTGTGGTGCGCTTTCCCGAGGGGTTGCAACCCGCGGCCAAAGGGGCAACTACAGGGGAGGTTACGCTCTTCCAAATGGAGCTTTCTTCTAAGGTCCTCGGCGTGATCGAGAGGATCCATTTCACCATGCGCTTCCGGCTCGACTGGACTCGGTTCTTTGCCCCGGCCGAGTTCCTGCGGATCCAGCCGGTCTTCATCGGGCGAAATTCCTCGGATCCCAACGCCACCGGAAAGGTTTTTCCCGAGCTTATCAAGCGTGCCGCGGAGCTTTGGGGCCGCTGTGGGGAGGTACGTTGCATCCAGTTCGTCGTCAACCGCCCCATCTACCTGAACAAGCCCGCATACAGGGTGCTCGAGACCGAGGCTGAGGCCGCCTCCCTGCGGGCGGAGGTGGATGTGGACGACGCGGTGGAGGTCTTCGTGGTGGAGCGGATGGATTTCGCCTGTTGGTGGGGCGGCGGAGCCTGTTTCTCCTCGGGCACCGCGGCGGCAAAGGTGGTGACGTGTGATCAACAGCTTGAGATCCCGGACCCCTGTCCCTGTCCGAGCTATTGCCCCTCCACGTGCCCCCCGTGTCCCCCATGCCAGTCAGGGGACGTGAATTACTACCACCTCGCCCACGAGCTCGGCCACGCCCTGAACCTCGCCCATCCCGGTGGGGCCCATGGGGGCTTGGTGGCGGGGACCGCGGGCTCGAACATGGAGCCGAGCGGGTTCTGTTGCGACAACCCCGATGTCCAAAGTGCCCACAACTGCCGTTCCGCTTCCAACCCCCTCCTTTACTGGGGGCGCTCCATCTGCCGAGGCACCCCGGACATCGACGACTGAGGACTTGCGGCTTGGATCGGAAGGGAGGGCCGGCTGATACCGGCCCTCCTTACTGTCGGAAGTCAGTCAGGGGGAAGGATGCGGGCGAAGCGGCGCCTGCCCACCCGCAGTACCAAGGGTTCCTTTAGGGGGATCCTCGCGTCCCAGGAGGTGACCTTCTCCCCGTTTATCCAGATCCCCCCTTGGTCCACCAGGCGCCGGGCCTCGGAGCGGGAGGAAACGAGCCCGGAAGAGGAAACGAGGTCGATGATCCAGACTTTGCCGCTTTCGTCCAAAAGCTCCGGGGGTATCCGCACCTCGGGCATCTCCTCCGGGGGCTTCTCCTCCTCGAAGACCCGCTCGAAGTGCCTCCGGGCCCGGTCCGCGGCCTCGGGGCCGTGGAACTGGCGCACGATCTCCCACGCCAGGCGCTTCTTGGCCTCCTTGGGATGCAGGCCCTTCACCTCATCCCAGGAAATGTCGGTGAGGAGGGAGAAATACTGGGGCATGAGCTCGTCGGGGAGGGACATGATCTTCCCGAACTGCTCCTCCGGGGCCTCCGCGATCCCGATGTAGTTCCCCCGGGATTGGGACATGGCGTGGACGCCATCGGTGCCGATGAGGAGGGGCATGGTGAGGATAACCTGTGGCTCCTGGCCGTATTCGCGCTGGATCTCCCGGCCGATGAGGAGGTTGAACCGCTGGTCCGAGCCCCCGAGCTCCACGTCGGCCTCGATGGCCACGGAATCGTAGGCCTGGGCCAACGGATACAGGAACTCCATGATGGTGATGGGGATCCCCTTCTCGAACCGGCGCTTGAAGTCGTCCCGCTCCAGCATCCTCGCCACTGTGTATTTCGCGGTGAGGTGGATCACGTCCTCGAAGGTGAGCCTCCCCAGCCACTCGGAGTTGTAGCGGACTTCGGTTTTCTCGGGGTTCAGGATCTTGAAGGCCTGCTCCTTGTAAGAGGCCATGTTGCGCTCGATCTCCTCGGGGGACATGGGGGGGCGGGTCTTGGCCTGGCCGGAGGGGTCCCCGATCCTCCTGGTGAAGTCCCCCACCACGAGCACCGCGATATGACCCAGGTCCTGGAACTCCCGGAGCTTCCTCAGGACCACCGCGTGCCCCAGGGTGAGGTGGGGAGCGGAGGGGTCGATCCCGAGCTTGACCCGCAGGGGCTTTCCCTCGCGATAGTAGCGCTCGAGCTTGCGCTCGAGATCCTCCTCGGGAAGCAGGGTCTCGGCGTTCCTCTTGAGGTACTCGATGTCACGCCTGATCCGCTCTCGGACGTCCATCCCCCCTCCTAAAGCGCTACCACCGATGCCACGTGATCCCCGGGCTCCAGGCGCATGATCCGCACTCCCCGGGCGTAACGGGAGAACACCGATACTTCCTTTACCGGGAACCGAATGGCCTTTCCCTTGGCCGTGGACACCAGGGCCTCGCTCCCTTCCGATACCGGGACCACCGCCACCAAGGGCCCGGAGGCCTGGTCCAGCCTTATGGCGATGACCCCCTTCCCACCCCGGCCCTGGAGCGGGAACTCCCCGGGAGCGATGCGCTTTCCGTAGCCGTTGGCGGTGACGAAGAGGAGGTCCTCCGGGGGCGAGTTCCGGGGCCACCAGACCATCCCCACCACCGCGTCGTCACCATCCAGGCGGATCCCGATCACGCCCTTGGAGGGGCGGCGGGTGACGCGGATCTCCTCCTCCCGGAACCGGATGGCCTTCCCCTTGGCCGTGGCGAGGAGCACCTCCCCTTTGCCGCGGCTTATCAGGGCGTCCATGAGGCGGTCGGCGTCCACGGCCGAGTAGGCGATGATCCCCTTGGAGTGGGCATTGGCGTAGTCGGAGAGGGGGTTGCGGTTCACGATCCCCCGCCGGGTGGCGAAGAGGCAATATCCCTTCCCGTAGTCCTCCACCGCCAGGGCCGCCCGGATCTCCTCGTCCTGGGCGATCTCCAGGAACTGGCGGAGGTTCTTCCCGGCGGAGTCCCGGTCCCCCAGGGGAAGGCGGCTCAAGGGGAGCTTGAAGGCCCGGGCCATGTCGGTGAAGAGGAGGAGGTCGCAGTGGGTGTGTGCCGGAAGCACCACCCGCAGGAAATCGCCTTCCCTCGTGCGGATGCCGATCACGCCCTTCCCCCCGCGTCCCTGGGCCCGGAAGGCGTCCCTCTCGGTGGCCTTTACGTATCCCTTGGCGGTGACGGCCACCACCACTTCCCTTCGGGGCGGCCCCTCTTCCTCCAGGATCTCCTCCACCTCGGAGACGATCTCGGAGCGGCGCTCGTCCCCGTACTTTTGGGCGATCTCCTCGAGCTCCTTCCTGATGATCCCATCGCGCACCTTGGGGTCGGCGAGGATCCGCTCGTATTCGGCTATCTTTTCCTTGAGCTCCGAGAGCTCTTTCTCGATGGCCTGGCGCTCCATACGCGTGAGCTGGGAGAGGCGCATCCTGAGGACGGCATCGGCCTGGTGCTCCGAGAGCCCGATCTCGGCGCAGAGGAGGACCTTGGCCTCCTCGGGCTCCCGGGATGTCCTCACGATCTCCACCACCTCATCGAGCCTCCCCAGGGCCCTCCTGAACCCCTCTAAAACCTCCTCGCGCTCCCTCGCCTCCCTGAGGCGGTGCCTGGTGCGGCGGTCCACCACCCGGCGCCTGAAGTCCAGGAAGTGCTTGAGGAGCGCCGGCAAAGGCAGCACCCTGGGGGCGCCGTCCACGATCACCAGGAAATGGCAGGAGAAGGTCCGCTCCAAGGGCGTGAGCTTGTAGAGCCGATGGAGGATGAGCCTTGGGTCGGTCCCCTTTTTGAGCTCCACTACGATCCGCAGGCCCTCGCGGTCGGACTCGTCCCGGAGGTCGCTCACCCCCTCGAGTTCCCCGGATTTGACCTTGGCCGCGATGGACTCGAGGATGGAGGACTTCTTGACCTGGTAGGGGATCTCGGTGATCACGATGCGGTTTCCCTCTATGAACGCCCTGGCCCTCACTCTGAAGCGACCTTCCCCGGTCTCGTAGGCCTTCTTGATCCCCTCAAGCCCCACGATGAGGCCGCCGGTGGGGAAGTCCGGGCCGGGGAGGTACTGCATGAGCTCCTCGGCCGAGGCGTCGGGGTGAGCCAAGAGGTGTAAGGTGGCTCGGATGAGCTCGCGGAGGTTGTGGGGCGGGATCTGGGTGGTCATCCCCACCGAGATCCCCCAGGCCCCGTTGGCCAGAACATGGGGGAACTTGGCGGGGAGGACCTCGGGTTCCTTCAGGGAATCATCGAAGTTGGGGACGAACTCCACCGTCTCCTCGTCGAGCTCCTCGAAGAACTCCATGGCGATGGGCGCGAGCCTCGCCTCGGTATTGTGGTTGACGAAGCCGTTCCCCACGAAGGAGTTGTCCCCCGGGACCCGTAGAGAATAGACCTCCTGTATCCCGGCGTCTTGCACCTGGGTCACGCGGGCGAAGTAGTAACGCCGTCGGAGGAGGTCAGCGATCAGGGCCCTGTCTTCTTCGTCCAAGAGCCCCCAGAGCACGGGGAGGTCCTTCGCAAGTCGATCGTACCGGTCGAAGTTGTATTTCTGTAGCCAGCTATCCTTCCCCCGACCGCGGTACCTCTCCCGGAGGTAATCCGCCAGGAAGGGGATATAGTCCGAACGGGAAAGGCCATGCCCCGGGAGGCCAAGCTCTTCTATGAGATCAAGGAGCTTCTCCTGTTTCCTCCCCCAGAAGCCCACGTTATACGCGAAGGCCAGGATGTTATCGCTTCCGGATATGACGAGCCGTTTGGTCCCGCGGAGGCGGTTGTCGTGATGGATCTTGGAGATCACCCCGAACTGAAGCAGCATGATCTGCACTTCCCTCAGGAGGTTCTCGCTCTTCGATGAGTAGAAGATCTGGATGGTTCCCTTGCCCTTGGAAACGGATCCGTCCCCTTCGAAGAGGGCCCGCAGAAACGCCCGCTGGACCCTCAACGGGGAAAGGAGGATCGCCCAAGGGACCCTCCTCTCACCGCTGCTTCCCCCCAAACCCAACGAGACGAGGAAGTCCCTGAACCCCTTGACATGGAGCTGGTACTCGATGAGGGTTTTGCCGCTTGGAAGAACCCTGGAGACGCGGCTCAAGCGATCCCCTGCCAGGGTGTGCAGGAGCGCGCTTACCCTGGCCGTATACACCCGATCCGTGTTGTTGAACCCGATCCTCCCCGCCGTCACATAGCCCTCGGCCGTCAGGGCTCCCAGGAGGTACGCTAAGGGTTCGTTCAACAGCGGGAATTCCCTCGAATCTAGCTCCAAGGGCTCCGCGTCCGAGCTCAGTCCCCTGGCCACGGCCACGAAGTCGCCCGGGCATATATCCCGCAGGAGCTTCCAAGCGAGAACAGGCCTACCGTTGCGAGGGTTTGGGCTGAGGACCAACACGGGGTGGTTTCCAGTCCCCTCGAGGTAGAGCCCGATATCGGTTTCCATCCTCAGGGTAGGATGGAAGTCGGAATTGAAGACCATATTGGTGGTGAGCCGCCGGTGCATATGGGTCCAGACCCCTACCTCCAGAGGGGCTTCCGCGTTCGGGGGCAACGGATTGGCCAAGGTCCCTATCGGGACGAGGCCCATATCGGTGGGGATTAGGGTGTCCCCGGAGACGCAATAGCGCATCGCGGCCGGTTCGTCCCCGTCGATGGAGCCGAAGTTACCCTGGCCGTCGACCAGGGGGTAGCGGGTGGAGAAGGGCTGCGCCATGTTGACCAGGGCCTCGTACACGGCCATGTCGCCGTGGGGGTGGTACTTGCCCAGGGTCTCGCCCACGATGCGGGCCGATTTCTTGTGGGGGCGGCCCGGCGTGAGGCCAAGCTCCCGCATGGTGTAGAGGATCCGGCGCTGTACCGGCTTCAGCCCGTCGCGCACATCGGGGATGGCGCGTCCGCGGATGACGGAGATGGCGTAGTCGATGTACGACTGCTCCATCTCCTCTTCGATGTAGGTGACCTGTATCTTGCCCATGGCTTCCCCGCCCCGATGTTAAGAAATTTTAGTTTGGATCGCAAGTTTCGCCGATAGGAACTTTGGGGAACCCGTGTGGGACATTCGGGAGTGTTGGGCTCAGGCCGCCCTCCCGGAGGCGGTCCCCCGCTCGGGGTCGGCCCTCCAAACGAGGTAGGAGTAGACGATGAGCCAGAGGGTGCTTGCGCCGAGGAAGGCCAAGGGGATGATGGCGCCCGCTAGACCCCCGACGAATGCGCAGGCGATGAAGAGGAGGCCAGACGCCACGAAGAGGTATCCCCCCAGGCGGTGGGTCCTCCTCCAGGAGCGGGTGCTGGTGAGGGTCCAGGGGGTGCGGATGCCCACGAACCAGTTGGGCTGCACCTTCCCGAGGTAATTGCCCAGGAGCACGAACAGGGCCCCCACGGCGATCATGACCACCTGGGCCACCCGCACCCTGAGCCCCATGGCGTTGGCGAGGAGTACCCCTTGCATGGCGGATAAGAACAACACGATCGCGAAGCGGAACAGCGTGTACACCCCGGCGAAGCGGGCGTAATTGGCCGAGCGCGGATCTATCCGGGGCAGGAGGTGCATCAGGGCGAAGATGAGGGCGGCCAGGCCCGGGATGGCGAAGGCCGCTTCCCAGGGCGAGCCGTATCGGTCCGGTTGCCCATGGATGTTCCAGTGGACGGGAACGCGTTCGGGGAGGCGCGGGAAGAGCACCGCCCCCGCGATGAACATCCCCAGGATCAGGAGAAGGGCGAATCCATCGGCCTTCCAATTCCAACGGACCATCTCTCATCCCCCCTCGTTCGCTTTCTCACCTACCCGGAAGATCCTCAAAAGCTCCATAAGGGCCTCCTCCAGGACGGAGAGGTTGAGGCTGTAGATGCGCTGTTGTCCCCGGCGCTCCACCTGGACCAGGCCGGCGCGGCGCAACACCGCCAGGTGTTCCGATAGGGTGGAGCGGGCCTGGGGGAAGTGTCGGGAGATCTCCCCCGCGGTCATATCCCGATCGCGCAGGAGCCTGAGGATCTCCCGGCGCGTCGGATCGGCCAGGGCGCGGTACACCTCCTGCATTTTGATATTTCGCCAACCACCGAAATATTAGCGGGTCCTCCACGCCCGGTCAAGCCCCGCGCTTGTACATGGGATGCCGAAATGCTAACTTTAGCGTCGCTTGGAAAGGGGGATTTCATGGCCAAAGTGATCCTGCCGCAGGGCGAAGTCCTCGAGGCCTCGGGCGTGAGCCTTCTGGAGTTCCTGAGGGAACGGGGGCTCGCGGACGGGATCGTCGGGGCCCTCCATGACGGGAAGCTCCGGGACATCCGGGATCCACTGCCCACGGACGGTGAGGTGAAGGCCCTCACCCTTACGGATCCCGAGGCCCTGGAGATCCTGCGGCACACGGCGGCCCACGTCCTCGCCCAGGCGGTGTTGCGGCTTTTCCCCGGGACGAAACTCGCCATCGGGCCCTCCATCCGCGACGGCTTCTACTACGACTTCGAGTTCCCCGAGCCCATCTCCCACGAGGATCTCCCCAAGATCGAGGAGGAGATGAGGAGGATCGTGGAGGAGGACTACCCGGTGGAGAGGATCTTCCTTTCCCGGGAGGAGGCCATCGAGCTCTACAGGAAACGCGGCGACATCTATAAGCTCGAGCTCATCGCCGAGATCCCCGACGAGAAGATCTCCTTCTACAAGCAGGGGGAGTTCATCGACCTCTGCCGCGGGCCGCACCTTCCCTCCACCGGGTTCGTGAAGCACTTCAAGGTCCTGGAGCTCGCCGGGGCCTATTGGCGCGGCGACCCCAACAACCCCATGCTCACCCGCATCTACGGCACCGCCTTTCCCACCGCCGAGGCGTTGGAGGAGTACCTCAAGTGGCGCGAGGAAGCGCGTCGCCGCGACCACCGCACCTTGGGGCAACAGCTCGACCTCTACTCCATCCACAACGAGATCGGGGCAGGGCTTGTCCTTTGGCACCCCAAGGGGGCCAAGGTCCGCCGCATCATCGAGGACTTCTGGGTGAGGGAGCATGAGCGGGAGGGCTACCAGCTGGTCTACACCCCCCACATCGGGAAAAGCAGGCTCTGGGAGATCTCGGGGCATCTCGAGTTCTACCGGGAGAGCATGTACGCCCCCATGGATATCGAGGGCCAGGAGTACTTCATCAAGCCCATGAACTGCCCCTTCCACATCGCCATCTACAAGACCCGCACCCGCTCCTACCGGGACCTTCCCATCAAGTACGCCGAGCTCGGCACCGTCTACCGCTACGAGCGGAGCGGCGTACTCCACGGGCTCCTCAGGGTGCGGGGCTTCACCCAGGACGACGCCCACATCATCTGCCGCCCCGACCAGGTGGAGGAGGAGATCCTGAAGGTCCTGCGGCTTGCCCTGAGGATCCTGCGCACCTTCGGCTTCTCCGAGTTCTCGGCCCACCTCTCCACCCGGCCGCCGAAGTACGTGGGCACCCCAGAGGCTTGGGACCTCGCCACCGAGTCCCTCCGCCGGGCCCTGGAGCGGGAGGGGATCCCCTACGACGTGAAGGAGGGCGAGGGGGCGTTTTACGGCCCCAAGATCGACATCGACATCGAGGACTCCCTCCGGCGCTCCTGGCAGCTCACCACGATTCAATTTGACTTCAACCTGCCGGAGCGTTTCGACATGGCCTACATCGGCCAGGACGGCAAAAAATACCGCCCCTACATGATCCACCGGGCGATCCTGGGATCGTTCGAGCGGTTCTTTGGGATCCTGATCGAGCACTACGGCGGGGCGTTCCCGGTGTGGCTGGCGCCGGTCCAGGCGGTGGTCCTTCCGGTTACGGAGGGTCAGGGGGCCTACGCCGACTCGGTGGCCGAAAAACTCCGGGAAGCGGGGATCCGGGCGGAGTCCTGGTCCCGGGGCGGGAAGACCCTGCGGTATCTCATCAGGGAGGCCCAGCTCCAGAAGATCCCCTACATGCTCATCTGCGGTCCCCGGGACCAGGAC
>JALVLL010000202.1 GCA_027027485.1 Candidatus Bipolaricaulota bacterium
CTCCACCGCCTCGCGGAAGCGTTTCAGGGCCTCCTCGGGCACGTAGAACCTGGGCTCTGTGGGCCAGCCCAGACGTTCCTTGGCGGCCCGGAGCTCGTCCTCCCCTAAGGGCGCCCCGTGGACCTTGTAGGTCCCCTGCTTGGTGGGGGCACCGTACCCGATCACCGTGCGGATCGCGATGATGGAGGGCCTATCCTTCACTTCCTTCGCTTCGCGGATGGCGGCGTCGATGGCCTCGAGGTCGTTCCCGTCCTCCACGCGCTGGGTATGCCAGCCGTAGGCCTCGAACCGGGCGAGCACGTCCTCGGTGAAGGTGAGGTTCGTGGTCCCGGCCAGGGAGATCCTGTTGTCGTCGAAGAGGACGATGAGCTTCCCGAGCCTGAGGTGTCCGGCCAGGGAGCACGCCTCGGCACAAACCCCCTCCATGAGGTCGCCGTCGGAGGCGAGGACGTAGGTGTAGTGGTCGATGACCTTGTGTCCGGGGCGGTTGAAGACGGCGGCGAGGTGGGCCTCGGCTATCGCCATCCCCACCGCCATGGAGATCCCCTGCCCCAAGGGGCCGGTGGTCACCTCCACCCCCGGCGCGCGGTCCGCCTCGGGGTGCCCCGGGGTCTTGCTCCCCCACCGCCTGAACCGCTTGAGCTCCTCCAGGGGGAGGTCGTAGCCGGTGAGGTAAAGCAGGGCGTAGAGCATGGCCGATCCGTGGCCGGCCGAGAGCACGAACCTGTCGCGGTCGAACCATTTTGGGTTCCGAGGGTTGTGCTTGAGGTGCCGGGTCCAGAGGACATATGCCATGGGGGCTGCCCCCAGGGGGAGGCCCGGGTGGCCGGAGTTGGCTTCCTGGATCATATCGGCGGAAAGGAACCGGATCGTGTTCACACAGAGCTCATCAAGGGAGGTCTTCGCGGACATTTCCCCTCCTTTTCCGTACATGCGGGGATTATAACGCCCCGGTCCCTCCGTTTTGGAACCGTTTGCGAAAAGCCGGATGGAGCGGCCTCGGGACAGGTGTTTTCCCGAAGATCGTCTTTGCGCGGGAGATGTCGGCCTTTATCTGTTCTTTAAGGGCCTCAGCGGAGGGGAAGCGGATATCCCCGCGCAGGTATTCCAGGAGCTGTACCTCGATCGTTCCCCCGGGATCCCTTCCCGGGGGATCCAGGAGGTGGATCTCGCAGGAAGGGGGGAGATCCGGGAAGGTGGGCCGCTTCCCGAGGTAAAGAAGGCCCTTCCCCCATCCGTCCTCCCAGAAGCTATAGGCGACGTAAACCCCTTCCTTGGGACGCAAGATCTCCCCCGGAAGCTCCAGGTTCACCGTGGGGAAGCCCAGGGTACGGCCGAGCTTGGCCCCTTCGATCCTGGTCCCGTACAGGGCGGGGTATCTCCCCAGGCTCAGCCTCGCCTCCCTCACCCTCCCTTCCCGCAGCGCTTCGCGGATGTGCCGGGAGGAGATGGGCCTTCCCTGGCAGAGGAGGGGCTTGAGGACGCGCACCGTTACCCCTCTCCCCTTGCCCCAGCCCCGGGCGAGGTCGGGATCGCCGGATCTACCCTTCCCGAAGCGATGTCCCGGCCCCATCACGACCGCTTTGGCCCCGTATTCCCGCACGAGGAGTTCCAGGAATTCATCGGGGGAAAGGCTCGCGATCTCGCTCAGGGGGATTACCTCAACCTCATCGGCGTGTTCCCGCAGAAGCCCGTAACGTACCTCGTTGGGGATGAGGGCGTCCCTTTTCAGGGGGAAGGTGAAGACCATGAAAGAAGCGTCGAGCGTTTGGGAGAGGCCCCGCCCCTCCCTCAGGAGGGCCCTGTGGCCGAGGTGGATCCCGTCGAACTTCCCTACGGCGATGACCCGGGACATGTGCTGGAGATCGACTTCAATAGGTTTCCTCGATCTGGATCGTCCAGCTATCCTCCCCGTCCTTCCTGGTCCCGTAAGCGAGCTCGGACATATCCGGGGACCAGGCGGGGAAGGAGTTGCGCCATCTGTCCAAGGTAAAAGGGAAGAGGTCGTGGCCGAAAACGCTCATCACCCAGATCTCGGAGGTTCCGGAGCGGTTGGACTCGAAGGCGATCCAGCGGCCGTCGGGGGAGATCCGCGGGACCTCGTCGAAGAAGGCGTCTTGGGTGAGCTGGGAGAGCTCGATGTCCTTCGGGGAGAGTTCGCCAGGGTCATCCAAGTCCCATGTGGCGAGGAATATCTCGCGGCTCCCCTCCCAGACGGAGACGAAGGTGAGCATCTTGTTGTTGGGGGCGACGTCCACGGTGGTCTCCTGGGCAGGGGTATCGGTGAGGCGCGTGAAGGTCCCGGCCTCGAGGTCGTAGATCCATAGGTCAACGCGGCCCATGCGGCGGGCCACCAGAGCCAGGTGTTTCCCATCGGGGAAGGGGTCCAGGCAGATGAAATCGGTGCCCTCCTCGGAGGCCACCACCTCCGGGGCGCCCTCGCCGGAGATATCGGCGCGCTTCACGGCGTAATAGCCCTCATGGGGGGCGATGTAGAAGAAGGACTTCCCGTCGGGAGTAAAGCGCGCCCAGATCACCCGGCCCTCGTGGGTGAGCCTCGTCTCCACCCCGTCCGATAGGGAAAGCAAGTACACGTCCCCCGCCTGCACGAAAAGCAAAGCTCCCTCCCGAGGCGCATCCTCCGGGGCCCACCAATCCAACGACCTCAGGCTCACATACCCCCCGAGCGCTCCCACAGCTAGGGCTCCGGCGAGGAAAAGGGACATCCCGAGCTTTATTATCATCGCTCCTCCATTTTATGGCCGCGGCCACACGTGGCCAAAAAGGCTTTGCCCCGCGGAACACGGCCCCGGCCTTTCGTAGGATGTCCCCCGCGGGTTTTTAAGGCACTACGAGCCCCTTCCCGTGGTGTCCACCCCCGATGAGGCCTTATCGCGGTATGGGGGCATCCCCTACCCGTGGGAGGCCACTTCAGCGGGAAAGGAACCGGAAAAAGCTCCCTTGAAGCCGCATATGGCTGCCCCTATAATAGAAAGCGAGAGCGGGAATAGCTCAGTGGTAGAGCGCCGCCTTGCCGAGGCGGAGGTCGCGGGTTCAAGTCCCGTTTCCCGCTCTAGGTTCCTTCGGTGCCGGGGTGGCGGAACTGGCAGACGCGGGGGAC
>JALVLL010000203.1 GCA_027027485.1 Candidatus Bipolaricaulota bacterium
CGGTGGGAGGGTCCATGGAGCTGGGCGGCCTCTCCCTCCACTGGGCGACGCTCATCCACCGGGACCTCCCCCCGACGGTGTCCGCCGGCATCTCGTGGGAGGGGATGGGCGGTGAAGAGGGCCCTTAGCGTCCTCGCTGTGTTGGCCCTTTCCTCGGTCCTCCCCATGTGGGGGCAGGAAAAGCCTTTCCCCATTTCGGTCCAAGGCTCATACGAGTGGACCTTCGCTTTGGGGATCGGGGATACCGAGGTGCTGCGCCGGGAGGGGCTCCAGCCGTGGGTCCCCTCCATGAAGCAGGGGATCGCCGCCGAGATCACCGGTAAGGTCACCGATGCCATCTCCATCAAGGCGAGGATCGACTCCCGGAAGCCCGTGGCATTCCAGGACTTCGGCGTTTACCTGGATTCGGGGAACTGGAAGGGCGTGCTGGGTAACTTCTCCCTGGGAGATGACTTCTCCTTCGCCATACCCCCACGCTCCCTCCTCGGGGCGAAGCTGGCTTACTTGGGGGATGGTTTCACCGTAGAGGGGGTGGCTTCACGTTCCCTGGGGAAGATCGAGGTGAGGATCTTCAAGGGTGAGCGGGGGGAGGCGGAGGCGGTTTTCTCCCTGCGCGATCCCCGGGCCCCGTGGAAGGAGGCCTCTTACCTCAGGGACTTGAGAGGGCTCTTTTACTTCGAGCTCGCGGAGCCATATGTCGAGGGCCTCACCGAGGTCCGTCTGCGGCTGACCCCGGGAGATGACCTTTGGGAACTCCTTGGGACCTACGGGCTCGGCTACCTGCGGGAGGTGCTCGAGGAGGGGGCCGAGAGGGAGACCAAGTTCACGGTGGTCACGGATCGCGGGAAGGATGTGTTGCTTCTACGTGAGGCCCCTCTAGACGCCGCCAAGCGCCTGATCGAGGACTCCATCCGGGATTACAACGAGCGGCACGGTCTTACGGGAAGGGAAGAGAAACGCTACCCCTTCGTCCCGGGGAGCTCCGTCGAGCGGGAATTCCTGGAAGGGCTCGTCGGCTTCATCGAACTCGCGGTGAACGACGAGGGCTATCCCTTGGTGGACGCCCCCCGGGGAGGGTACCTCTTCCTGGGCCAGGGGGATGTGATCCCCGAGGGGTTCGAGCTTTCCGTCAGGCTACCCGACGAAACCGACTTCGTCCCGCTTCCCGAGGGGTTCACCTACAGGCTCTTCCCCGAGGAGGGGGTGATTTGGATAGGGTTCCCGGAGTGGTTCCTCGCCGATGAGGCCTCCCTAAGGGCGAGGTTCCAGTACCGGACGAAGCGGGACATCTTCTTCCTCTCCCCCTTCGGGATCGTCAGGGGCTCCGAGAAGGTCCGCCGTAACGGGAAGCCCATGAAACGCGGCCAGGATTACTCCATCGACTACGAGACGGGAACGCTCCAGCTCTTCACCCCCCTGAAGGAGGGGGAGGAGCTGCGGGTGGAGTTCGAGGTCCCCCACGGCCTCGGCACCGGCCCGCAGGAGGACCTTTTGGGGATATCGCTTTCCCTCGGGGAAGGGGCCAGGCTTTTCCTCTTCCGATCGGCCGAGGTGATGGAGATAACGCCCACCACTCCCACCATGCCCAACGAACACACCGTGGCCGGCGTCCTCCTTTCGGGGAAGGGGAAGGGCTGGAGCTATTCCCTGGTGCTCGGAGGATCGGTGAACGTCTTCCCGCCGGGGAAGAACGAGAGGATCCCCGGCCCGAACCGGGTGACGGCCATAGGGACGGCGGCCGCCCCGGACGGGATATACACCGTCTTCTCGCACCTGCGGGGGATCTCGGTCTACCGGGACGGGGCCTTCTACTCCTACCGGTCCGGGAGGAGGATCTACGACCTCCTCTCCTCGGAGGGCTTCCTACTCCTCGCGGAGAGGGGGGCGTTGGTCCTGGTGGACCTCTCGCGGCCTTCCCCCTTCGACTGGCGGGAAAGCTACACGGAGCTTCTCCTCAAAGGCGCGGGGATATCCGGGTTGGGAAAGGAAGTTTTGGCCTTGGGAGCTGACGGGGAGTGGATCTATGTGGCCACCGAAAGGGGCGTGATCCGTTTTCCCCGGGGAGCTCTATCGGGACGTGCCGAGTTGCTCTCCGAGCCCGGGAGGAGGGACGAGTGGTTGCGCGAGCATTGGGTGCTCTGGACGAGGTTCCCCCCCGAGGCCGGCCGCCCCACCTCCCTGGCGGCCTTCTCCGGGAAGGCTTACGTGGGGACCGAACACGGCCTTTGGGAATGCGATGACGGATCCTGCGCCCGGGTGGGGATCGAGGGGAGGGTATACGACCTCCTTTACCCCGAGGAATCACCACAGGAACTACCCCAGGGGCTTTATGTGGCCTCGTCGGAAGGCCTTTTCGTTTTCGACGGAAACTCCCTCGAGCCCCTGGACGAGGGCCCGGAAGTGACCTCCCTCCTCGTCCACGATGGGGAGCTCTTCTACGGCACGGGAAGGGGGCTTTTCCGTTACGGGGAGGATGGGGCCGTTTTCGAGCCCGGGGCCCCGATCACCGCCCTGGGGACGGAGGGGGAAGCGATATGGATCGGCACCGAGGCCACCCCCTTGGATGGAAAGCCCACGAAGATAAGCCTCTACAAGATCATCCCCGACACCGGCGACATCGAGGAGTTCCCCGAGGAGCTGAACCGCATCCTCCCCACCGATCCGGACACCTTCCGGGACATCCCCCGAGAGGGGAACACCGACCAGGGGGCGATGGCCAGGTTCTCCTGGAGCGAGGAGATGGAGGACGGCCGCATCGGCTGGCATATCCGGATCAACACCCCCGGATACGAGCCCATCGACAGGCCCCCGCCTGGGGAGGGGCACGGGATAGGTTTCTCCCTCTCGAAGAGGTATGGCCCCCTTTCCCTCGGGCTACAGGGGGATCTGGGGATAAGGTCGTTCGTTTCCCGTCCGGTGTCCGACGTCTCCGGACGGGTCTCCCTGGGCTGGGAAGGGGGGGAGGGGACCGGCATCGACCTCTCGCTTTCGCCCTTCCTGAGGGGACTCGGAACCGGCTCCCGCACCAGCGGCCTGGGCTACTCCCTTGGCTTCACCTGGAGGAGGCCCGAGGACTTCGAGGACCGGGGCCTCCTGCAGGCCCTGGGACTCAACA
>JALVLL010000204.1 GCA_027027485.1 Candidatus Bipolaricaulota bacterium
GCGGAAGGCGGAGCCACAGAGAACCGGGACCTTGGTCCCGGTTCTCTGTGGCTCCGCCTTCCGCAACAAAGGGATCCGTAGGCTCCTGGACGCCATCGTGGACTTCCTCCCTTCCCCCGCGGATCTACCGCCGGTGGTGGGGGAGTGGGAAGGGAAGGAGGAGGTCCGCACCCCTAGCGCCGACGAGCCCCTGGCGGCCCTTGCCTTCAAGGTGCAGTCCGACAGGCACATGGGCAAGCTCACCTACGTGCGGGTTTACTCCGGGGTGCTCCGCTCCGGGGCCCTGGTCTACAACGCCACCCGCGGGGTGAAGCAGCGCATCACGCGCCTCTTCGAGGTCCACGCCGACAAGAGGGACATAGTGGAAGAGCTTAAGGCCGGGGATGTGGGGGCCGTGGTGGGTCTCTCCGACACCTACACCGGGGACACCATCTGCGACGAGCGGTATCCGCTGGTGCTGGAGCCCATCGAGTTCCCCTCGCCGGTGATCGACCTCGCCATCGCGCCGGCCCGCAGGGAGGACCTCGACAAGCTCTCCAGGGCCTTGAGCTACCTTTCAGCCGAGGACCCCACCTTCGTGGTGCGGGCCGACGATGAGACCGGGGAAGTGGTGATCTCCGGCATGGGGGAGTTACATCTCGAGATCATCGTGGACCGGATCCGGAGGGAGTTCGGCGTGGATGTGGTGACGGGCGCTCCCCAAGTGGCTTACCGGGAGACGGTCCTTGGAGCGGTGGAACACGAGGAGAAGCTGGTGAAACAGACCGGCGGCCGCGGGCAATACGCCCACATCATCTTCCGCCTGGAGCCCGCGGGCCCCGGCGAGGGCTTCCAGTTCGAGAACAAGGTGACCGGCGGCCGCATCCCCCGGGAGTACATCCCCGCCATCAAGAAGGGGTTCATTGAGGCCATGGCGGAAGGGCCGCTGGCGGGCTACCCCATGGTGGACCTGAAGGTGACCCTGCTCGATGGCTCCTTCCACGAGGTGGACTCCTCGGAGCAGGCGTTCAGGACCTGCGCCCGACAGGCCCTGCGGGAGGCGGCCAAAAGGGCCGGGGTAGAGCTCCTTGAGCCCGTGATGTCGGTGGAGGTCACGGTACCGGAGGAGTATGTGGGCCAGGTCTCCGGCAACCTGGCCGCGAAACGCGGGAAGATCCTGGGGCTTGAGACGAGGGGGAAGCGTGCCGTCGTCCGGGCCCGGGTCCCCTTGGCGGAGATGTTCGGGTACGCCTCCGAGCTCCGGAACATCACCAGCGGCCGGGGCGAGTTCACCATGCACTTCGAGCGCTACGAGGCGGTGCCCCCGTACCTCGCCGAGGAGATCGCCTCCTCCCGTCGCAAGGCCAAGGCCTCAAGCTGAAGCAGGCCGGTGAAAAATGAGGGGGGCATTTGCCCCCCTCATTTTCCCGACACGCGATGTGTAGGTTTACGGGTACCAAACGGCGTCCAACTCCACCTCCCTCTCTGCTATCACCGTACCGCCGGGAAGGTAGATCACGAGCCTCAGTTTTTCGGTCCTCTTCGGGACTTGCCCCGAATAGCTGAGTTCGATGGTCGCCGTACCCGTACCTGGGGCATCGATGCGGTAGGGTGGGTAGGAAAAGCCCTGCATGTCGGGGAGGACGTAAAGCCCTACGAAAACCGGCAATCCGTAGCTCCCGTCGTATGAGTAGAGGACCTGGATTACGGCCGTGTTCCCCTGCTGGATCACCTGGTAGCCCAGGATCGCGGCCCCACTCCCCGCTGGCACGGGTGGTTGGCCGAGGGCCGGGATAGGGGAAAGCCGCGCCACGTAGTTCCCGCGCTCGCACGCGATCCACACGTCCCCGCCATCGGCCAGAAGGAGGTCCACCGGGTACGAGCCCCGTGGGAGTTGGTAGATCACGAACTCCGAGGCGGCGGGATCAAGGAACCCAACTAGATCCCCCTCGCGGTCGATGAACCAAATGCCCTCGGCACCAACCGCGATCTTCAGGGGCTGCAGCCCCCCGGGGATCCGCCAGAGGGTCACGTCGCCGTTCGTGGGGTCCAGGAACCCGATGGCGGGGGTTGAGCTGTCCGTGAACCACACTATGAGATCTGGGGAGACCGTAACCCCCAGGGCATTGACGCTCGGCGGCAGGGAGTAGGAAAGCACGGTATCGGCCCCCGGTTCGAGGGAGCCTAGCCCACCTTGGCTCGTGGTGAACCAGACCGTGCCGTCGGGAGCTAGAGCCAAGTCCTCCACGTACACGCCGCCCGCGTATCCGGTGACGTCCCACTCCGTGATCGCCCCGGCGGTGCGCCTCTGCACCAGCGCGATCGGAGGGGGAAGCATGGGGTTCCCGGGGTGAAAGGATGGGGTGACCCGGACCACATCGGGGGTCAACTCCATGCTCCTTGGGGAAAGTCGCGTCACCGCAGGGGAGATAAGGGGAAGGGTGGTGGCGATCTGGGATGTCGAGAGCAACGCCACCTTCCCCGCCTGTCGCTCCGCGAACCAGAGGTCCAGCGTGCCCGAGCCCCGGGGATCCGGTGTCAAGTCTTGGGGCCAAGCGCCCGAGGTGGGGATGTTCCAGCGGGCGTGCCCGCTGGTGAAGACCATGTACTCGATGGCGTCCTCGAGGGGGAGGGTATAGACCACCGCGTCCTCACCGGAGGCATAGACGCTGGCGAGACTCCCGGGAATGTCCCGTTCGGAGAATTGGTGGGCCGCGGGATCCAGGAGCCCGACCTTCCTGGCGTTGAACAGGGCCACGTACACCTTTCCGCCCGGCGTCATGGCGATCCCGGAAGGGAGGGAGTCGGGCAAGGGCATATCCCATATGAGGAGCTCCGCTGGTTGGGAGAGCACGAGGAGCGGTACTGCAAGAAGGGAGAACAACGCGACGAAACGCTTTCGCACGGGAAAGACCACCCCTTTCAGGACAAAGATATCACATTTTAGCGCAGTTTCCCTGAAAATCGAGGCCCTCTACCGAGCAATGCTCAAAGTTGTGGAACAAAGCGAACTTCTCAAGCCCTCCAGGCTTCCTGTGGGGAAGTACTTGTCGAAGTCCTTGACCCTTCGTTTGAGGAACTCCCCGAAGAAGCCTCGATCACCGATCT
>JALVLL010000205.1 GCA_027027485.1 Candidatus Bipolaricaulota bacterium
CATTACCGCGATCCAGCCGGCGTCCCGGCCCATCACCTCCACGATCATCGCCCGGTGATGGGCATGGGAAGTGGTGTGCAAGCGGTCCAGGGCCTCGGTGACGATGGAGAGGGCGGTGGGGAAGCCGATGGAGTAGTCGGTGCCCCAAAGGTCATTGTCGATGGTCTGGGGGATGCCCACGGCCTTGATCCCCTCGGGGATGAGGTGCGCCGCCACCCCCAGGGTGTCGTCCCCCCCGATGGCGATGAGGAAGTCGATCCCGATTTTTTCGAGGTTGGAGAGGATCCGGTCCACCTTATCGGTGCGCTCCCAGACCGTCTCCCCGTCCCTCTTCACTTTATTGAAGGGGTTGGTGCGGGAGGTACCGAGGATCGTCCCGCCCTGGGGGAGGATCCCCGATACCTCCTTCAGGCCCAGGGGCATGGTAAGGCCCTCCAGGGGGCCGCGCCAGCCGTCCAGAAAACCTATCACCTCGGCCCCCTCCTCGTGGGCCTTGCGCACGATGGCCCTGAGGCAGGCGTTTATCCCCGGGGAATCGCCCCCGCCGGTGAGAACCCCTATCCGCATCTCGCCCTCCTTCAGCCGCCGAACCCGGGATAGTCCCGGTACCAATCGGGGCCAGCACCCCGAAGCGCCACGTTGGGGAAGCCCCTGAAGGCCTCGGTGTCCCAGAACGGGGTCGCCGTCTCGGAGGCGGCGTAAAGCTTCCTGAAGTTCTCGGTCCCGCCGGTCTGGAGCCACTGCTCCACCGCGTCGAGATCCGGGTAGTAGTCCACGCAGTACTTCCACAGGGCCCGGCCGCACAGGAACCCCGAGGCCCCACACCGGGAGGCGATCTCCACCTGCTCCAGGAACTCCTCGATGTCCACCCCGGCCGAGAGGATCACCCAGGGCACCCTGGCCAGCCGGGTCACCTCTCGGCAGAAGTCCTCCACCTCGGAGAGGTCATAGACCGGCTCGCGTTTGATCCCATCGAAGGCCCCGTCGGCGTACTCCTTGCAGTACTTGAGGTCCGCGGGGAACTCCACCTTGAGGACATCGACCTTGTATTCGGGTTTGGCGAACTCGGCCACGTAGTCGAAGACGAGCTTCGGCTTCCTCTCGGCATAGACGGGGGAATCCTTCTCCTCGTCCTCTTTAAAGGGGTAGGCCACGATCTCGAGGACGTAGGGGATATCGTATTTGGCGCACTCCTCGCCCACCTTACGGGCGATCCCCTGCTGGTGCTCCACCACCTCCGGGGAGCCGTCGTGGCGGTAGTAGAGGAGGAGCTTGACGCCGTCGGCCCCGGCGCGCTTCACCTTCTCCACGCCCCAACCCTCAAGCAACCTCGTCTTCCTTTCCCTTTCCCCGGCGCCCGAGGCCAGGTACCCGGTCTCCTCCACCGCCAGAAGCAGCCCTACGTCCGACGGGATGTACTTGGCGGCGATGGGGAATCCGTATCCGGGGTCGATCAGGGTGGCGCTGGAGTAGGGGGAGAGGACCTTGACGATGAGCTTCTTTATCTGGGCAAGGTCATCGTAGGCCGCGTCTTTCCCGGTGGCCTTCTTGATCATACGCTTCAGCGACCCCCGCTGATCGATGGCCATCATCCGGAAGCGGCCTTCATCGTCGGCGAGCCTCAAGAGGCCCCGCAGCTTCCCGGCAGAGATCTCGACCCTATTCAAGTCAGCTCACCTCCCTTGTTTTCGTCCGGCGAAGGATATCCCTTTCCGGCAACGTTTGCATTAAGGATCCACCGGCTCCGCTTCCCGCAGGTACCGCGCCGCATCCTCGGGGGGCATGGGGTTTATGTAGAAGCCCGTCCCCCACTCGAACCCGGCCACCTGCGTGAGGCGTGGGATGATCTCCAGGTGCCAGTGGTAGTCGTACTGGAGCGTGGCCCAGTAGTCGGGCCTTCCGGGGCGTGGGACGGGGTTGGGCGCGTTTTGGAGGACGAAGTTGAAGGGCGGATCCCCGAGGAGGGCCTTGAGCTTCCCCAAGGTGCGTTTGAGGACCTTGGCGAACCCCCTGATCTGCTCAGGCGTCATCCCGGTGAAGTCGTGCAGGTGGTAGCGGGGGTAGATGTGGACCTCGAAGGGGAAGCGCGAGTCGAACGGGGCCCAGACGATGTAGCCGTCCACCTCCTCCACGATCCGCTCCCCCACCTTGAGCTCCGCCAGCAACATGTCGCAGAAGATGCATCGTTCCTTGCGGGCGTAGTAGTTCCGGGCGGCCTCCAGGCGATCCCGGACGTCCCTGGGGGTGACGGGGGTGGCAATGATCTGGGAGTGGGCATGGGAGAGGGAGGCACCGGCCTGTGGCCCGTGGTTCTTGAAGAGGAGCACGTACCGGTGCCAGGGGTTCGCCATGAGCTCCTTGAGCCGCGCTACATAGGTCTCCACCACCCGCACCACGTGCTCCAGGGGGAGATCGGCCAGGTCCGCCCCGTGGTCCGGGGTCTCGATCACCACCTCGTGTGCCCCCACCCCGTTCATCTTGTCGAAGAACCCCACCACCGCCTCCCGGCCGAGCTCCGGATATGAAGTGAGGGCCGGGAACTTGTTGGGCACCACCCGCACCGCCCAGCCCCCGTTACCGTCCGGCACCCGGTATAGCTCCGGCGGGGTCATGTGTTCGTGGCCAGGGCAGAAGGGGCATTTGGAGGGATCGTCCCTCTTGGGGGGATCGGTGCGGTAGTCGGTGGGACGTTTGGCCCGTTCGGGGGCGATGATCACCCAGCGATCGGTGATCGGGCCGCGGCGGAGCTCAGGCATGGAACCCCTCCTTTCGGGCATTCACCGCTTTATCCTCTCCTCCTTCGGGATCACCACGATTCCCCGCTCGGTCACGTGGAATCGCCTGCGATCTTGCTCCAGGTCGCAACCGATCTCAAATCCCTCGGGAACCTTTACGTTTTTGTCGATGATAGCCCGCCGGACCACGGCCCCCCTCCCCACCTCCACACCCGCGAAGAGCACCGACTCCTCCACCCGGGCGAAGCTGTGGACCCTGACCCCGTAAGAGAGCACCGACCGCGCCACCGTTCCCCCGGAGACGATGCATCCCGGGGAAAGAAGTGAGTTCAACGCAAGCCCTTTCCTTTC
>JALVLL010000206.1 GCA_027027485.1 Candidatus Bipolaricaulota bacterium
CGCGCGGGGTGTCAAAAGGTGATCGCGATCGAGGAGCGTCCCGTCCAGATCCAGGACGAGCAGCATCCTACTTCCCCAGGCGGGAGAAACCCCTCTGCAACAACGACTTTACCACTATGTCCATCGAGATAATCGCTCCCAGCACCACGAGGATGATCACCGTCCCGTAGGCCGCCGCTATGGAGAGGGCGCCTATATCCACCTGGGAAAGCAGGGCCACGGTGACCAGGTACCATTTCGGCGAGACGACCATGACCACAGCGGAGATCGAGGTTATACAGGCAGCGAACATGTAAGCCATCCCCGCGATCAAGGCCGGTGACACCAGGGGAAGGACTATCCGGGTGAAGGTGCGGAAGAAACCGGCGCCGAGATCGGAGGAAGCCTCATCGATCACGGGGTCAAGCTGCTGCAACATGGCCACGCCGTCGCGCACCACCACGGGCATCCGTTGTGAGATAAAGATCAGGATTATTATCGCGGCGGTACCGGTGAGCTGGATCGGCGGGGTATTGAAGGCCAATATGTACCCTATGCCGATCACAATGCCCGGGACCGCGAAATTGACCATCGCGAGGAAATCCATCAATCCCTGCAACATGATGCGCTTGCGGGTGACGATATAGGCTACGGTGATGCCCAGGAGGCCACCGATACCCGTGGCGATGGCGGCCAACTTGAGGCTGTTGCTCAGATACTGGATCCCAACGGTGAAGACGTAACGGTAATTGTCCAAGGTGAGCGAATTATCGATCCCCCAGAGTTTCGTGAATGAGCCGAAGATCACCATGCCGTAAAACAGGAGGATGAAGGAGGAGAGTATGAACACCGTTCCGAACAGAAACCAACGCGCCCCACTCGAGACCCGGGGTGGTCCAGCTGTCGATGGCCGTCCGGTTACGGAGATATACGATTTGCGCGAGAGCCAGTAACGCTGCACCACAAAGGCCAGCACCGTGGGGACCAATAACACGATCGATAGAGTGGCCCCGAGCGGGACATCGTACATGCCCGTGATGGCCAGATAGATCTGGGTCGTCAGGACGGGAAACCTCCCCTGGATGATGATGGGGTTCCCGAAGTCCTCAAGGGACCTCGTGAACACAAGCAGCAAGGAACCGGCGATGCCCGGGGTCGCCAAGGGTAGCGTGACACGCAGGAACGTGCGCAGCTTAGAGGCCCCCAGGTCCAGGGCGGATTCCTCCAGGGCGGGGTCTATATTTCCCAGCACGCCCTCCATGATCAGGAAAGAGAGAGGGAAAAAGGCGAAGGTTTCGGTGAGGATCAGGCCCGGCAAACCGTAGATGTTCCACGAAATCCCAAAATATTTTCGCATAAAAAAGGTGATGAGGCCGTTGTGCCCCAGCAATAAAATGGCCGCCAGGGCCATGATAAACGGGGGCGAGATTATGGGGAGGGTCGCTATCCAACGGAAGACCCTCCTTCCCGGGATGTTAGCCCTCACGTCCGCAAACGCGAAGATGAAGCCAAGCAGTGTGGATAGGCCCGCGACCAGCACCGCTACGATCAGGCTGTTAAGGAACGGCCGGATTACGTATCTGTGCCCCGAGAAGAACTCCAGGAAATATTGCGGGGTGAAGACCCCTTTGTAATAGAAGCTGTTCTGTAGGACCTTGAATAAGGGTAAGACCACGAAGAGGCCCAGAAAGCCCAGAATCAAAAGCACAACGAGGAGAAGAGCTGGGTCGTGGAACAGGAACTTCAGCTGGCGAAATCTCGCGCGCAACGTATCCCCATCCCGTATCTAAAGAGGGGGGCAACGGACGTTGCCCCCCTCTTCGAACGAAGCCTTTGGGCTCAATAACCCGTGATCTTTCTCCATTCCGCGATCAGCCTGTCGCGGTTCGCGGCGGCCCATCTGAAGTCGTAATCCACCAGCTTCTCCGGGGTGACCCCGGGCGGCCAATCCACCGAGGGGTTCAGGCCCACACGGTGGAATTGCTTGAAGAGCTCCTGGGCTTCGGCGGAAAGGAGCCAATCGTAGAAGACCTTCGCCAGCTCGGGTTCGGGGCCGTTCTTGATCAGGGCCACACAATCGGTGGTGTAGCTCGTGCCTTCCTTGGGATAGGAGTAGACAAGGGGGTACCCCTGGGCGATGGCCGTAAGGGTATCGCTTATGTAGGTGATGCCCACCGCCGCCTCCCCCAGGCCCACCTTGGGGATGCAGCCGGGCCCGGACTCGGTGTACTCCAGGATCTGCTTCGAAAGCTTGAGTTCGAATTCGAGGGCGTCCTTCTCGGCGGCCTTAAGGTCCTCGTTCTTCAGCTCGACGAACATGAATATCAGGGTGGCGAGGCGCGCGTAACCCGTGCCCGAGGTGTAGGGGAAGGCCATGGAGAGCTTCCCTTTGAATTCAGGACGCAGCAGATCGAACCAGGAGGAAGGGGGATTGAGGCCGTGCTCCTCCAGGAAGTTTTTGTTGCTGACGAAGCACATGTAGTTGATGCCGAATCCGGTCCAGTAGCCGTCGGGGTCCTTATACTTCGCGGGCATATACTGCCAGCCGAGCGATTCCTTGTACGGGGAGAACAAGCCCTCGCTGGCGGCGAGTATGTATGCCGCGGTGGGGCCGCCGAACCAGAGGCTGGCCTGGGGATTGGCCGCCTCCGCCCGGATCCGGGCGAGCATCTTCCCGGTGGAGAGCCGCACCCATACCACGTCTATATCGGGATGGGACTCCTCGAAGGCTTCCACGTACACCTTGACCTCTTGCTCGGGGAGCGAACTGTAGATATGGAGAACCTTCTTTTGGGCCACTGCCCCGAGCGCGAACAGGGACACCGTTAACACCACGAACAGAAAAAACCTGCCGCGTTTCATCGAACAAATCACCCCCTTATGGTTTCACCCAATATATAGGCGAAGGGTTTTCGAATCAAGGGATCGGGAAGTTCAAAACGTTTAGGGAAGAAAGATAGAAACGCCTATGCTATCCGAAGGTTTCCCTTGGGGAGTAACTTCATCGTTTGAAATGAAGATATTTTCACTCAAAAAGCAAGTGGATGCTCTGGCGGTGGAAGCGGATTCCCACCTTCTCCCCCTCGGACAGAAATCCCTTCTCTTGGGGGCTGAGGACCTCCACTTCCAGGGTCTCCCCCCACGGGAGGGCGAGCTTATAGGTCGCCAGCGATCCCGTGTAGTGGCCGAATACCACCGTGGCGGTAACGTCGCCTTCGCCCTCCTGCAGGACATCCACCGCCTCCGGCCGTATCACGGCCACCGCTTGCATTCCCGGCGTGAATCCCTCCACCCGCGGGATTTCAAGCCGGACACCCCCTTTGAGCTCGATTTCCAACCGGTTATCCTCGGCTTCCACCACCTTTACGGTGAGGAAGTTGGCCCGACCGATGAAGTCGGCGACGAAGCGATTCGCGGGATGGGCATAGATCTCATAGGGGGGCCCGATTTGCTGTAGCTTTCCCTCGTTCATCACCGCTATCCGATCGGAGATGGCCATGGCCTCGGCTTGATCGTGCGTGACGTACACGCTCGTTATCCCGAGCTCCTTCTGAAGCTTCCTTATCTGCTCCCGGGTCTCCACCCGGAGCTTGGCGTCCAGGTTGGAAAGGGGCTCATCGAAGAGGAGGACCTGGGGCTCCACCACCAAAGCCCGCGCCAAGGCCACCCGTTGCTGTTGTCCCCCGGAGAGCTCCCGGGGATAGCGGCGTTCGAGGCCCTCCAGGTTCACCAGTTTCAGGACCTCCAGTACCCTGCGCCTCGTCTCCGCCCTGGGCAATCTCCGCACCTTGAGGCCGAAGGCCACGTTCTCGAAGACGGTCATGTGGGGGAATAGCCCATACGATTGGAACACCGTCGCCGTGTTCCGCCTCTGGGGAGGAAGGTCCGTGACGTCCCTTCCCCCGATATAAACCTTGCCGGAATCCGGGATCTCGAATCCACCTATAAGCCTCAGGGTCGTCGTCTTCCCGCACCCGGAGGGTCCCAGCAAGGTCACCAACTCGCCCTTCTCCACCTCGAGATCCAGGTTATCGACGGCCACTACGACATCTCCACGGCTGCGGAATGTCTTAGTGAGGCCCGAAAGCACCAATTCACCCGGCACGTTTCCACCTCCTGAGGATCAGTTTATCGATGATGTTATCGATCAGGAAGATCACCCCCAAGACCACCACGATGATCACCACCCCGTAGGCTGCGGCCTGGGAAAGATCCGCGTTATCCACCTCATGTAGGAGGGCCACGGTGATGAGCTGCCATTGGGCCGAGACCACGAAGACCACCGCGGATATCGCGGTGACGCAACGCACGAAGATGTAAACCATCCCGGAGACGAACGCCGGTGAGATTAGGGGGAGGATGATACGCCGGAAGGAGCCCCAGAACCCCGCTCCCAGGTCCACCGCGACCTCGTCGATGGCGGGGTCGACCTGCTGCAGCATAGCCACCGCTTCGCGGATCCCCACCGGCATCCGGCGGAAGATGAAGACCAGGGCGATGATGGCCGCGGTCCCGGTGAGTTGCAGCGGCGGTTTGTGGAAGGCGAGGATGTAGCCGATCCCCACGATGGTCCCGGGAATGGCAAAGTTGAGCATGGAAAGGAAGTCCATGAGGCCCCTCCCGGGGAACCGCCTCCTCGTGACGAGATAAGCGATGATCACCGCCAGGATCCCCCCAATAGGGGTCGCCATCCCCGCGATCTTGAGGGTGTCGAGGAGGTAGTCGAGGCCGGTGCTGAACACGTAGCGGAAGTTCTCCAGGGTGAGGGTGTTGTCCAGGCCCCACATGCGCGTGAACGATCCGTAGAAGACGAGGCCGTAGAAGAGGAGGATGATCCCCGACAGCACACACAAAACCCCGAAAAGCCCCCACTTGAGTCCCGGGGTGGTGGCCTTGAGGGAGGAGGGGGTGGGGCGGCCGGTGACGGTGACGTAGGAGCGACGTGACACCCAGTACCGCTGGAAGACGAACGCAAGCAGCGTGGGCACGAGGAGGATCACCGAGAGCGTCGCCGCCAAAGGCAGGTTATACATCCCCGTCACCGCCAAGTAAGCCTGGGTGGTGAGCACCGGGTAGTGGCCCTGGATGACGATGGGGTTCCCGAAGTCCTCCAGCGACCGGATGAAGACGAGGAGCAATGCCGAGGCGATCCCCGGGGTCGCCAGGGGCAGGGTGACCTTGAAGAAGGTCCTGAGCCGCGAGGCCCCGAGGTCCAGCGCCGACTCCTCCAGCGCCGGATCGATCCCCGAGAGCACCCCCTCCAGCGTCATGAACGCCAGCGGGAAGTAGGCCAGGGTCTCGGTGAGGACCAACCCCGGGAGGCCGTAGATGTCCCAATCGATCCCGAAGCGGGTCCTCAAAAACTCCGTGATAAGGCCGTGGTTTCCCAGAAGGAGGATGGCCGCGAGAGCTATGAGGAAAGGCGGCGAGATGATGGGGAAGGTGGCGATCACCCTGAAGAGGGATTTCCCCGGGATATCGGTCCGGGTCACGGCGTAGGCGAACACGAATCCGATGGTGGTCCCGAGCAATGCCACCAATCCACCCACGGTGAGGGAGTTCAAGAACGGCCTGATCAGGTACCGCCGCTGGAAGAACTGGAGGAAGTATTTGGGGTTGAACTCCCCGCGGTAGAAGAGGCTCGTGGTGAGGACCTTCACCAGGGGATAAACGATGAAGAGCGCGAGCAGGGAGAATATGAGCGCCACCAGAAAGAGGAGGAAGGGATCGTGGACGAGGCGCCTCAGCTCCCTGTATCTCTCCATGGGTGGTGGGATTCTAATTAAAAAGCGGGGGGCCTTCCGCCCCCCGCTCGAGTTCCTTTTGCGGTCTCAATAGCCGGTGACCTCGCGCCAGCGCTCGATCAGGCGGTCGCGGTTCTGCGCCGCCCAGAGGGCGTCGTAATCGACCAGCGGCAGCTGGTCGGCGGTGACGAGCCCCTCGGCCAGCTCCGCCTCGGGGTTCAGCGGCAACCGGTACCACTTCTTGAACAGGGACTGGGCCTCAGCTGAGAGCATCCAGTCGTAGAAGATCTTCGCGAGCTCGAGCTCCGGGCCGCCCTTGAGGAGCGCCATACCGCCCACCTCGTAACCGGTGCCTTCCTTGGGGAAGGATAGGACCACGGGATACCCCTTGGCGATGCCCTTGGCGATGATGTCATGGGCGAAGGCGATGCCGCCCGCCACCTCCCCCAGGCCCACCTCGGTCACACAGGCCGAACCGGCCCTGGTGTAGTGGTGGATCTGTTCGGAGAGCTTTTTCTCGAACTCCAGGGCCTTGTCCTCGCCCATGAGGAAAACGAGGGTGGCGAGCCGGGTATAGCCGGTCCCGGAGGTGTAGGGATAGGCCATGGAGAGCTCGCCCTTAAACACCGGGTCGAGGAGGTCGTACCAGGAGTCCGGGGGCTCGATGCCGTGCTTTTCCAGGAAGTCCTTGTTGGTCACGAACCCGATGAACCCCAGGTAGATACCGACCCAGTAACCTTCGGGGTCCTTGAACTTCTTGTCCAGATACTGCCAGCCCAGGGACTCGGTGTAGGGCTCGAGGAGCCCGTCCATCTTGGCGACGATGTAGGTGTCGCTCGGGCCGCCAAACCAGAGGCTGGCCTGGGGCTTCCCGGCCTCGGCGCGGAGACGGGCCAACACCTCACCGGCGGAGAGCCGTACCCACTGCACGTCGATGTCCGGATGCGTTGCCTCGAAGGCCTCGATGTAGATCTTCGCCTCGTCCACATCCAGGGCGGTGTAGACGTGGAGGACCTTCTTCTCCGCCAAGCTCACCAAAGCAATCCCCAAAAGGAGAACACTCACGATTACCTTCTTCATACGAACTCCCTCCTTTCGTTTGGGATGAAAGGCTTTCTTCCTGCGGAACTCACCTCCTCACCTTTTCAACGTTTGCATTCGCTAGCTTAGCGTCATGGAATCGGTCTGGTCAAGGGCGAAGGGTGTATCACTCGGAGATGAGCAACTCCTGCCAGGTGGAGATCCATTCACCGAGCTTCTCCGCCACCTCATGAGGGGGAATCCAGGCCGGGATCTCGGGGATCACGGCATACTTAGCGAAGTCAGGGGGAAGCTCCGCTATCTCGCTCACCGGGAACATCCACTGGGTGGTGGGGATCCTCTCTTGGATCTCCTTGGAGATGACGAGGTCCATGAAAGCGTGGGCGAGATCCACCCGGTCCGATCCCCTCACGATCCCCATCCACTCCACGAACCGGTACGCTTCCCCATCAAGAAGGGCCACGCGGTACCGCAGGGACCGATACTCGATCCAGGAGTAGGCGGTGTCGGTGGTAAAGGAGAGGACTATCGGGGCTTCGCCCGCGAGGAACATGTCGTAGGCCTCGGACCATCCCTTGGTCACCACGAGGACGTTCCGGAGGAAGGCCCGCCAGAAATCGACCCAACCCCGTTCGCCGAACCTCCAGATGGTCCAGAGGAGAAGCGCCCTTCCGGTGGACGAGGTCCGGGGGTCCTGGACGATGATCTTCCCCTTGAGCTCGCAGCGCAGTAGATCCGCGAAGCTTTTCGGGACGAGCTTCTCGGGGAGGACCTCGGAATCGTAAACGAAGGCGACGTACCCCTGGTCGAAGGGGATCGCGAAGCCCCTGGGCTCGATCTCGAGGAGTTCCTCGGGGATGTGGGCGAGGTTCGGGATCAGCGCGGGGTCATAGGGCTGCAGGTACTCCGAGGCCCGCACCAGGTCCGCGTCGCTTATCCCCAGGAACACATCGGCCTCGGTCCCCCCGGCCTCGATCTCGGCGATCATCCGGGAGAGGGTCTCCGCCGAACCCCCGGGAGCGACCCAGATGAGGTCCACCCCGGGGTGAGCGGCCTCGAAGGCCTCCTCGATCTCCGCCGCAGGTCCCCAGGAGACGAAGGAGTCATAGGTGTAAACCACCAACTCCTCCGCCCCCACGACCAGGGCGCCTATCCACACCACCGCTGCCAATACCGCGAGATATCTCATCACGCCCTCCTTCGTCCGGAACGGCCCGTCTCGGGCCGTGATCTCCCGTGTTCCCAACCCTCGTCCGAAAGCTCCTCGAGCTCTCCCCCGCGGGAGATCCACACCCCCGGCTCCTCCATGGCCTCCCCGATCTCGATCCAGGGCCCCGAGGGAAGGCCTCCTGGAGGGGCGGTGAAGAGGAGCTCGTAGTCCTCGCCGAAACGGATCACCGCATCGAGCTCTTCCCGGTCCAGTCCCGGAACGAGGGGGATCCTCTCGATATCCACCGTGAAGCCGCACCCGGAGGCGCGGGCGAGGAGGTGGAGGGAGTGGGCGAGGGAGTCGGAGAGGTCGATCATGGAGCTCGCGACCCCAGTTAGCCTCAGCCCCTCGGCGATGCGGGGAGTGAACCGGAAAAGGAGGTTCGCTTCTCCAGGTTTCCCCTCTCGGAAGAGCTTCAGGGCGAGGTAGGTGGCCCCCAGGGGGCCGGTGAGGTAAAGGCGATCCCCGGGCCGCGCTCCGGAGCGGGAGATCGGGGCCTCCGCCTCCCCGAGTCCCGAGGAGATGAGGAAGAGCTCCTCCGATACATCCAAGTCCCCGCCCAGAAGCTCCGTCCCACAAGCCCGGGCGCAATCCCCGGCCCCGCGCAGGATCTCCTCGAAGGGCTCCTCGAGATCCGGGGCCGAGAGGGCGAGCAACACCCCCAGGGGCCTCCCGCCCATGGCGGCGATATCGGAAAGGGACACGGCCACCGCCCGCCAGGCCATGATGTAGTAATCGGTCCCCTCGGGGAAATCGGAGGCGCGGTGGAGGACGTCGATGGTGAAAAGGAGATTCGTCCCCTTGAAGGGGACGACGGCGCAGTCATCTCCCGCCCCCTTCACCCGGGAGGCTATGCGCTCGAGGAGCCTCCATTCGGACACTATCGCCCCTCCCTGGGGGCAACCTGGGGGAA
>JALVLL010000207.1 GCA_027027485.1 Candidatus Bipolaricaulota bacterium
TCACCGTGCCGGGCCTCATCAACCTGGACTTCGCCGACGTGGAGGCGGTGCTCCGGGATGCGGGCACGGCCCTCATGGGGATCGGCGAGGCCGACGGCGAGAACCGCACCCGGGACGCGGCCAAGAAGGCGGTGAACTCGCCGCTCCTCGACTGCTCCATGCGGGGGGCCAAGAAGGCCATCGTCAACGTCATGGGCGGCGAGGACCTCACCCTGGACGAGGTCCAGGCGGCGGTGGAGGTGGTGCGGGAGACCCTCTCCGACCGGGCCGACATCTTCGTGGGCGCGGTGATAAAAGACGGCCACAAGGACGTCCGGGTCACGGTGGTGGCCACCGGCTTCGTCCCCGTGAACGAGGAGGCCGAGGAGGGGATCGCCGTGATCGACGAGGAGGCCCTCCTGGAGAGGCTCCGCCCCTTGAGCCGCGGCAACAACCTGGACGTCCCCGCCTACATCCGCCGCGACGGGAAGTCCTTCAAGAAGTCCTGATCTCAAAAGGGAGCCAATCCGATCCCGGGCTTGATTTCCCCTGGGGGTGTGTTTAGAATCTTTTTCGAACGGACGTTCGATTGGAGGGATATGAAGTCCACCGAGACCAAGATCCTGGAGGTCGCGGGGAAGCTCTTCTCCCAACGCGGGTTCCACGCCACCGGCATGCGGGCCATCGCCCGTGCCGCCAGGGTATCCCTGGGCACCATCTACCACCACTTCAAGAACAAGGAGGAGGTGCTCCTCGCCCTCCTCAGAAGGGAATACGAGGTGCGCCGCCGTGCCATCGGGGAGCTGAAGGCGAAGGACCTCCCCGTCCCTGAGATGATCCGCCGCATCGCCGAGCTCCACTTCGAGCTCCTCCTGCGCGAAGGTCCCTCGCTCCGCCCCCTCTCCCAAGGCCTGGGGGGACTTTCCCGGGCCACCCGGGAGAGGATACTCCGCATGCGCGAGGAGTTCGTGAACTACCTCTCCGACCTGATCGCCGAAGGGATCCGGGAGGGCCAGCTCCGGAGGTGTGATCCCACCGTGACGGCCTACGCCTTGCTAGGGATGGTGGAGTCCCTTTCCGCCCGGGCCCTCGAGGGCGATGAGGTGGCGAGGCGCCTCCAGGAGAAGGGAGCCGAGGAGCTCGCCGAGATCGCCTGGAGGGCCCTGGCCCCAGAGGGGGTGGGCGGATGATCAGGCGTTTCGGTTCCTGGATCGCATCGCACCCCGTCCTTACGCTGGGCGTCCTGGGGGCCATCACCGCCTTCTTCCTGGTCTTTGCGCCCCGGATCGAATTCCTGGCCGACATGGAGAAGATGCTCCCGGCCGATGATCCCGTGGTGCAGAGGCTCAGGGAGACCCAACGCCTCTTCGGGTCTCAGTCCGCGATCCTCATCGGGGTCGCCCCCCGGGAGGGGGACACCCTCTTCACCGTGGAACACGTCGCCCAGGTCTACCGTCTGACCCGGGAGCTCAAGGCCCTGGTGGATCAGGGGTTCCTGGAGGAGGTCATCTCCCCCACCAACGTCCAGATCGTGAAAAGCGGGGGCCTCGCCTTGGTGGTGAGGAAGCCCCTCAAGGCCCCCCCGGAGACCGAGGCCGAGGTGGAGGAGTTCCGTGAGCTCCTCCTGAGCCAAAAGGGCCTTGTGGGATCCATGGTGAAGCCCGATGGCAAAGCCTTCCTCATCATCCTGAACATCCACCCCGAGATAGAGGACAACAAGGAGAAGATCGCCGAACTCATGGAGAGGCTCGAGGGGATCCTCGCCCCCTATAAAAGCTCCCTCTCCTTCTACCTCACCGGGGACGTGGCCTTCATCCACTTCATGGACCTCTACATGCGACGGGACCTCGTTTTCCTCTTCCCGGTGGTCGTGTTGGTGGTCTTGGGGGTGCTTTACCTGAGCTTCCGGAGCCTCCGGGGGGTGGTGCTCCCCCTGGTGGTGGTGATCGTGGCGGTGATCTGGGTCATGGGGCTGATGTCCCTCTCCGGGGTCAAGCTCTCCATGATCTCGAGCTTCCTGCCGGTGCTCCTTGTGGCCGTGGGCTCGGCCTATGGGATCCACGTGGTGAACGATTACTTCAAGAAAGCACCGCTCCATAACGACAGGAAGGCCCTGGTCGTCGAGGTGGTGGGCGACATGGCGAACCCGGTCTTCGCCTCGGCCCTGACCACCGCCGCGGGCTTCCTCACCCTGATCTCGGCCTTCCTCATCCCCATAAAGCAGTTCGGGATCTTCGCCGCGGTGGGGGTCATCTTCTCTTTCGTAATCTCCATAACCCTTATACCCACCGTCCTTTCGCTCCTCCCCTTCCCCAAAAAAGCCCGCGGGGAAGCGGGGGCCTTGGGGAGGCTCCCGCGGTTCCTGGCGGGGATCGTCTACCGCCACAGGGTCCCGATCCTGGTGGCGGTATCCCTGGCGTTCGTGGCCTTCCTCGCCCTGATCCCCAGGCTCGAAGTGGAATCTGATATAACCACCTACTTCCGCAGCGATGCCCCGATCATAAAGGGACTCGAGTTCGTGGAGAAGCACTTCGGGGGGAGCCAGCAGATGAGCGTGGTGGTGGATACGGGCCGCCGCGATGGGGTCAAAGACCCGGAAGTCCTCTCCTTCATCTCGGAGCTCGAGGCCTTCCTCGAGGACTCGGGGATCGTGGGCAATACCGTCTCCATCGCCGATCTCATCGAGGAGACCAATTACGCCCTCCACGGGGAGGACGAGGCCTACTATTCCATCCCCGAATCCCCCAAGGCGGTGGCACAACTGCTCCTGCTTTTCCGGATGGGGGGAGGTGAGATCCTCAAGGGCATGGTCACCGACGATTTCTCCAAGGCCCAGATCATCGTACGGGTCCGCTCAGTGGGGACCAAAGAGTACAAGAAGCTCCTCGAGGCGACGGACCGCTTCATCGCCGAGAACGCCCCTCCCGGGGTAACCGGTTACCTCACCGGCTCCCTGGGGATCTACGTCCACATCAGCGAGAAGATCGTCTCGTCTCAGATCGTGAGCCTCTTCGCGAGTCTCGGGGCGGTTTGGTTGATCGTATCGGTGCTCCTGGGGACCGCGGTGGGTGGGGGGTTCGCGCTCCTCCCCCT
>JALVLL010000208.1 GCA_027027485.1 Candidatus Bipolaricaulota bacterium
ATTCGATCCCTATCCTGAGGCAGCGCATCCCCGAGGCCTCGGCCAGGTCGTGGATCCTCTTGAAGTTCTTCCAGTAACCGGTACCGCGCTCCGGCAGGTCCCCGCTCACACGGCCCGTGATCACATTGCCCGGATATCGCGCCCACAGGTACCAATCGGAGCGATCGTCGACATCATCCCCCGCTCCCATCTCGAACTGGAACCCGGAAAGCGATGAGCCAAAGAGGAAATCCTTCGGAAACACCTCTCACCTCCTCCAGCAAGCCGCCCAGTGCCCCGGCCTCACCTCTTCGAGCACCGGATCGCGGCACCGGGACTCGTTGTAGTGGGGGCAGCGGGCGGCATAGCGGCATATGTCCCTGTCTTTTATATCCGCCGCCGTTCCCGCGATGTTCGGTATCCCTCCCTTCCATTTCCGCTCCAGGGTGGGGACCGCCTCGAGAAGGAAGGCGGTATAGGGGTGGACGGGGTTCCCAAAGACCTCTTCGGGGGGACCGTACTCCATCACCGCGCCTTGGTACATGATCACGATCCGATCGCTTAGGTAGTAGCCCAGCGAGAGATCATGGGTGATGAAGAGGACCCCCCCGCCCCGCTCCCTGAGCTTGAGAAGTATATCCAACACCTCGACCCTGGTGGAGGCATCCAACATGCTCACGATCTCGTCGGCCACAAGGAGCTTGACATCCAAAAGGAAGACCCGGGCGATGAGGAAGCGCTGAAGCTGTCCCCCGGAAAGCTGATGGGGAAACTTGTTCAAAACCTCCTTGGGATTGAGCCCCACCTCTTTCAGCGCCTCCACCACGTGTTGCTCCCAATCCCGGGGAGGTACCTTGGGAAAGAAGGAGCGGCGGATCATCCAGAAGATCCGGTCCGCCTTGAAGATGGGGTTGTAAGATGAGAACGGGTCCTGGAAGACCCCCTGTACCTTTCGGTAGTAGTGTTTGAGCTTCCGCTTTCCCATTAGATTTACATCCCGGCCCTCGAAAAGGATCCTTCCCGACGTGGGCCGGATCAGCCGCAGGACCATCTTCCCGATGGTGGTCTTCCCGCTTCCGCTCTCCCCCACCAAGGAAACGATGGTTCCCGCGGGTACATCTAAGGAAACTCGATCCACCGCCAGGAGTCCCCGGCTCCCGAATGCTCCCACCCGATAGACTTTGGTGACCTCCTTCAGCTCAAGCATCGCCGGTTTCCCCCCAGCAGGCGACGAGATGCCCCGGTCCCACCTCAAGGAGTGGGGGCTCCTCCGTGCAACGCTCAAACGCCTCTGGACACCGCTCTCTGAACCGACAGCCTTTCGGGGGAGAAAGCAACGCCGGCGGCTGTCCCGGAATTCCCACAAGGGGGTGCTCCGTGTGCCTGAGGCCCACTTTGGGAAGGGAGGAAAGGAGGAGCTTCGTGTAGGGATGCCGGCATCCCCCGATCAATTTTTCGCACGGGAGGATCTCGGCCACCTTTCCGGCATACATCACCAGCACCCTATCGGCGATCTGATAGAGGACCGAGAGATCATGGGTGATGAAGGCCAGAGAGCCTACGAACCCCTCCCTCACGAACCCCTGAAGCATTATCACCACCGCCTTTTGGGTGGAGACATCCAGGGCGGAGGTGATCTCGTCGGCGAACATCACCTCTGGGTCCAGGAGCGAAGCCTGCACCATCACCACCCGTTGCCTCATTCCCCCAGAAAGCTCGAAGGGATACATCCTCAGGACCGTTTGAGGTAAGTTCACAAATTCAAGCCTCTCCCTCAGCTTCCGTTTTAGATCTCCATCGAAAGGGATGCCAAGATCCATCACAAGGTCCCTGAAGATCCGTCCGAGCTTGCGCGTGGGGTTCAGGGCGTCCATGGCGTACTGGGGTATCAGGGAGATCCTCCGGTAGCGGAAGCGACGCATAGCGTCGTAGTCGGCGATGGGAAGCTCATCTTTTCCTAGAAATACCTTCCCGCCGATGTACTCCATGGGAGGCTTGAGGAGGACCAGGGCGTTGGCCAGCGTCGATTTCCCACATCCCGACTCCCCTGCGATCCCCAGGGTCTCGCGGGGGAGGATCGAAAAGGAAACCCCGTCCACCGCCTGAACGTGTCCTTTGAGCGTGCGGTAGTAGACCCTGAGATCCCGTACCTCCAGCATCACTTCTCCCTGAGCCTCGGGTTGAACGCCTCGTCCAATCCCACATTGGTGAGGTAAAGCCCGCCGACGATGAGGGTAATCGCGAGCCCTGGGGGCACGATCCACCACCACATCCCCAGGTGAACCGCGTTCCAAAGGACGGCGTACTGGAGCATAAGTCCCAGGGAGATCCCTCGGGTAGGGCCGAGGCCGATGAAATCCAGGCCCACCGCGGCCAGGATCGCCCCGCCGAACTGGAGGATAAAGACCATGAAAACGTAGGAGAGCATGTTGGGGGCGATCTCGTAGAGGATGATCCTCCAAGTGGGGACGGCACTTATCCGCGCTAGATCCACGAACTCCCGGGCCCGTAAGGAGAGGGTTTGGGCTCTCACAGCCCGGGCCGTCCAGGGCCAGGCAGTAAATCCGATGATCACGCTCTGGATGAGGACTCCGCGGTAGGGAAGGTAGGCGGCGATGATGATGAGGAGGGCCAAGGTGGGGATGACGATAAGGATGTTAGTGAACATCATGAGGAGCTCATCCACGAATCCCCCCATGTACCCGGCGAAGAAACCCACCAAAAGGCCGATGAGAGTGGCGATCCCCCCGCCCAGGAGCCCCACGAGGAAGGAGGAACGCAGCCCGTGGACGAATTGTGAGAAGATATCCTGGCCGAAGGTGTTGGTGCCGAGCCAGTATTCCCGGCTCGGGGGGTGATATCCCGGTCCCACGTAATCCAGGGGGTCATAGCGGGCGATGTAGGGCCCCACCAAGGCCAGGATCAAGAAGAAAAGCACAAATCCCACTCCGACGCGGAGCTTGTTGTTCCGTAGCGCGAAATAGAGGATCTCCCTCCCCCCACTCATCTCAACGCCCCCCGCTGTAGGCGTACCTCACCCGGGGGTCGATGAAAACGTAGGCCAAATCCACAAAAAAGTTCGCCAAAAGGACCCCGATCACGATGAACAAAAAACACCCCTGGATGAGGAAGTAGTCCTGGTTCAGGATCCCCTGGAGGAGGAGATACCCGATTCCGGGGTACGAGAAGACCACCTCGGTGGTCACCTGCCCCGCCACGATGGTCCCGAGCTGTAGCGCCAACCCGGTGACCTGGGGGAGGACCGCGTTCCTGAAGGCGTAACGGCGGATGAGCCTTTGGGAAGCCCCCAGGGACTCGAGGTAACGGGAGTAGTTGGCCTCGAGCTCGTAGATGATCATGTTCCGCATTCCAATGGCCCAGCCACCGAGCATCACGAGGCACAATGATAGGAACGGGAGGATCCAGTGGTGGAGAAAGTCTAAGATGAATCTTAACGAAAGCTCAGGTTGCAAGGAGAAGCCGTAGGCCCCGGCGATGGGGAACGCTCTCAAGACCACTCCCAATCCCCACGCCAACAGGATTCCAAGCCAAAGGTAGGGGGTGGCGGTAAGGATGTAAAATAGGGGGAGAAGGGTTGAATCAAGCCTTCTCCTACGGGCCGCTATCGCCCCGATCCCATTCCCCAAGATCCAGCTCACTAGGATCGCGGGAAGCAGTACCACGAGCGTGTAGGGGATCGCCTCAGCGATGGCCTCCATTACCGGCTTGGGGTAAAGGTAGATACTGATCCCGAGGTCCCCCCGTAGAAGGGCCTTCCAGAAGTTCAGATATTGTCGCCAGATGGGGAGATCCAACTGGAAGGCCTTGGTAAGATAGCTGTGGATCACCTTGGTAGCCTCGGGGAGCCCAGCGAAACGGGAGATGAGGACCATGATGGGATCCCCGGGCATGAACCGTGGAATGAGCCAATTAATCGTGACGGCGAAGATGAAGGTGAGGCTATAGATGAAAAACTTCCTTCCCAGATACCTTCCCATGTCCGCTCCCGTGCGAGGGACTGAAGGGCCGGGGGCATGGGTACCCCCGGCCCGGTAGCTTCACTGGGAGGTGATGCCCATCAAGGTCATGATCCCGCCGAGTTGCCACCATCCGCCCCAACTGATGGGTACGGCATAGGGATTATCCACACTGGGCCAGTTCTTCCACACTGCGGTGGAAGCATGGAACCAGGCACCATTGTACCAAAGAGGTATCTGCGGCATCTCTTTGAGGAAGATCTCGGCGATCTTCGCCACCACTTCCTTGGCCGCGGCCACATCATCCCAGGGGGTGCGGTTCAGGTCCTCCACAAGCTCCATGAGCTTGGGGTTTTCGTAGCGTCCGAAGTTCCCGGAGTACATCGGCCCCTCCACTACCGGCTGGAAGAGCCAGTTGTAGAGGGTCCACACCGTGGCGGAAATGGTACTCCCGAAATTGTTGAGGAGGATATCGAAGGTCCCGTTGTACATGTCCTCGGCGTACTTGCTGAAGTCGGGGAATTTGGCCTCGACGTCGATGCCCACATCCCGAAGTTGCTCCGCGATGATCTTGATGGACTCCATCCAGTCGGTCCAGCCGAAGGGAACGATGATGGAGAGGTGCATTCTCTCCCCCTCGGGGGTCTCGCGGAGGCCGTCACCGTCCCGATCCACAAATCCAGCGGCGTCAAGGATCTCCTCGGCCTTGGCGGGATTGTAGGAGAAGCCGTACTCCTTCACGACCTCCTCGGGGTAAACGCTCATCCAGGAATCGATGGGCACGAACCCCACGGGATTGGCCACGGTGACCTGCTTTTCGAACACCGTGTCCACGATCTTTCGGGGATCGATGGCGAATGCCATCGCCCGGCGGAAGGCCGGGTTATCCAAGGGCGGCTTTTTTGTGTTGAGAAAGAGGAAGGCGGTGTTGGCCGGGAGCATATAGGGGGGTTCAGGGTAGAAGGTGTGGATCCCGTAGAACTTCACGAGCCGCGGGATCCCGGGAAGGAAGTAGTTGCTCCAGTCGAGCTCCCCTTTGAGGAGCTGTCCCAAGGCGACGTTGTTGCTCACGAACCTCAAGTAGACGATGTACTTGGGCGAGGGCTTGAGCCCGAGGAGCTCCGTCCCCCACCAGTCCTCGTTGCGGATGTAGACCTGACGGTCGGAGGTATGAGGACCGAATACGTAGGGGCCGGAACCGATCCCCCCTTCGTTGGATCCCGAGAGCACTTCTTCCTCGCTCCTCCCTTCCCAGAGGTGCTTGGGGAGGATAGGGATCTGGTACAGGTTGTACTGCCATTCGTGGTAATGGGGGTCGGAGAAAACGAACTCCAGCGTGAGATCATCCACCACCACGATCTCCGAGAGCCACTCCCACAGGCCGCTGTAATAGATCCCGGGGAATTTCCGCGCTAGTTCGAAGGTAAACTTCACATCCTGAACGGTAAGGGGGGTGCCATCGGTCCAAGAGATCCCGGCCCTAAGGCGTAAACGGTAGGTATCCGGGGCGACCCATGAACCTTCCTCGGCAAGCCAAGGGATGAATTCGTTCTTCAGGGGATCATAGAGGAAGAGGGTTTCATACACCAGGCCGATTGTACCGGTGGTACAGGCCCAGGGGACGATGGGGTTCCAGTTGCTGGGGGGAGCCCAGAGGCCGCCGCCGGCGTAGATGGTCTCTTGGCGGGGGTAGCTCTGGGTAGAGGCGACGTTTGAAACCGCTACCAAAAAGACAAGGGCCAATAACACAAATCGCCGGGGATTCACGAAAACCACCTCCCGAAAGGATAATCACAGTAAAAAGTATACCGCGGTGTCCCCTCCTACGTCAATTGGTACCGCTTCCAAAAGCCGTCACCCCGCATATAATTCGATGGCCATGGCCCATGGGAAGAGGGTCCGCCTTGATGACGTCGCCCGCCTAGCCGGGGTTTCTCGGTCCACGGCGTCCCGGGTCATAAACGGCCACCCAAACGTCCGGCCGGAGACGCGCCACAAGGTCCTGGAGGCGATCCGTAAGTTGGGATACCACCCCAACACCTTGGCCCAGGGGCTCTCCCGCCGTCGCACCCGGATAATCGGGCTTCTGGTGGCCATGCCAGCAAGGAGGTTGGCCTCGGACCAGTTCTACCCCCTTTTCCTTCAGGGGGCGGCCCAAGCCGCCAACCGGCGAGGTTATCGCCTCATGCTTGGCCTCTTCGAGGAACCCGCGGAACAGGAAGCGATGTACGTGGACGTCGTCCGCGGCGGTTACCTGGACGGGCTGGTGGTGGTTTCGGTCCCACGGGGCGACCCCTTGATCCCGATGCTCCTCGAGGAAGAAGTTCCGTTCGTCTTGGTGGGACGCGATCCCGACTGGGATACTCCCTATGTGGAGGGGGACAACTACCGCGGAGGTTATATGGCCACGGAACACCTCTTGAGGCTCGGATATCGCCGCATCGGTACCATCACCGGGCCGCTTAAGCTCTGGGCGGCGACGGAGAGGCTCCGGGGTTATCAGGACGCGCACCGAGATGCCGGCCTCGAGCCGGATCCGGGGTTCATCGTTGAGGCCGATTTCACCGAGATCGGGGGGATGGCGGCGATGCGCAAGCTCCTTGAAGCCGGCCCCGAGGCCGTGTTCGTACAGAGCGATACCATGGCCGCGGGGGCCCTGCGGGCGGTGAAGGCCGCGGGGCTTAAGGTACCCGACGATATCGCCCTGGTAGGGTATGACGACGCACCCCTGGCGGAGCTCTTGGAGCCTCCGTTGACCACGGTCCACCAGCCCATCCATATGATGGGCTATACGGCGGTGGAGATGCTGATAGAGCACGTCGAGAGGCCCAAACCACGGACGCAGGGGGTGATCCTTCCTGTGAAGCTCGTGGTCCGAAGATCGTGCGGCGCCCTCCCGCAACCCTGATGCGCGCTCGGCGGCGGTAGAATACTTTCGTTTCCTCCTGGTGGGGTTCTGGTGGGCGGGTAGAGCCAAGCCTTGACTTTTTATTCCTTAGAAATACATTTTTGTGAGGAGGAATTCGGGGGGTTCGGGCGAGGATATCACTTCGTCCGTCTCCCCGGGACAGGGAGGTGTTGGAGGTGCGGCTCGGTGGGTTGTTGCTCGTGTCCGTCCTTTTCCTTTCCTTCTCGGTGTCGGCGGGGGAGCCGATCGAAACCCGGATCCAGGTGGTCCCGCCGCATCCCCAGGCCGGAGAGCCCGTGAGCTTGCGCTTGAGCGGGAGCTGGTCGGACGGTTGTGTTCCCGAACGCGCCCAGGTCGCCAGGATAGGAAACGGGATCTTCGTGAATCTTATTACCCGGGTAGAGATGGACCCCCAGGCAGTATGTACCATGGCCATCACCCCCTGGGACCTTACTATCCCCGTGGGAGCCCTCGAGCCGGGGATGTACTTCGTGACGGTGGTCTATAAGGGGAAGCCCATCGCCAGCGCCTCGTTTTCCGTCTCCGGTCCCGTCGCCATGCCCGTTCCCATACCGAACGGCGATTTCGAGAGGGGTGCCGTCGGGGGGATCCCCACGCAGTGGACCCTGGGTGAGGCCTTCCTCCAGCAGAACCAGGAGCAGGACGCCCATCCCGCCGAGGAACACGATCTCCGCCTCGTCTCGGAGGCACACTTCAGGGGCTCCCAGGCCCTCTATGGGATGGCCAAGGCGATCCCGCCTCGCGAGACCTCCCCGCGTTCCACCCTCCCCTTCGGGGAACAGTTCGTCTACGTGTGGATCGCTTCGGATTGGATCTCCGCACCGGGGGCGGATATGTTGGGGCTCCGTATGCGGGAGGTGAGGGTGGAAAGGAACGCGGATTGGGGTTATGGGGCCTATATCCTCGTCGTCTTCGAGGACGGGAAAGGGCTCCATCCCAACCCCTTCGGCCGCTGGGATGTGGTATGGAACTCGCCCCAGCTCCTCTTCGGGCGAAAGGAGGCCATGGGGATAAGGGACAACGCCGTGGGCGAGGAAAGGGGAAACGACGGCGCGGTATGGAAGCTATACCGTGTCCCCATACCCGAAGAGGTCGACCGCAAGAGGTTCAACGTGAAGATCTTCTGGATCGCCCACAACTGGAACTCCCAGGGGCCGGGATATTGGGTGAGCATCTCCTCTTATATCGACTCCCTGGAACTCATCACCGGACTCCCCCGCTGAGGCGGTAAAACTCCGAGCGAAAGGAGGTGAAGCGAATGCGAATCATCGCTACAGGCCTGGTTCTCCTCTTCGTCCTCTTCCCCGCCTTCGGGCAGGTCACCCACACCGCTCCCCCCACGCCCATGCAGGTGGTGCTTCGACCCTGCCTCATGGTCACACCCCAGATCCTCCTCTTCACGGTAGAGAACCGCTACCACCAGATCATCCTCTTCAACACCTGCAATACCCCCCTGCGATGGTGGGCGGGCACCCCCTTCCCCTTCATCCGGATCGACACCTCCCAAGCGGCGAACCCGATACCGCCGGGGAAGATAACGCCGGTGGGGATCTACATAAACTGGGATATGGTGCCCAATTACGCCATCGCCATCCGCGAGCCGGCCCCCATACTCGACTGGCTGGAGAAAGTCCTCGGAAGGGAGATCCCCCGCGAGGCAAAGCTCTATCTCGCCTTCGGAACCGTGTCGTTCTGCGAAACGAACGCACCGGCCCGCGCCTGTGTCCCCGTTCTGATCTTCCTCCTGCGGGCCGAAAAATAAGCGCCACTGAAATCAGCGGATCCGTTCCTTCCCTATCGTGTCGAAAAGGGAGAGGATCTCGTCGGGATAGGCCTCGCCGGTGGTGCCGAGCTTGCGGACGGTAATCGCGGCGCAGAGGACCGCGAGCTCCGCCGCCTTCACCGGGTCCGCGCCGGCG
>JALVLL010000209.1 GCA_027027485.1 Candidatus Bipolaricaulota bacterium
CGATTCCCTGGAACAGCGCTTAGATAGCCTGCGCAACGAGCTCAGCGCCCGGATCGAGTCCCTGGAGAAGCGCACCGAGAGCATGTACGGCGAACTCGGGAGCCGCATCGAGGGGGTCGAACAGCGTCTGGATAGCCTGCGCAACGAGCTCAGCGCCAGGATCGAGTCCCTGGAGAAGCGCACCGAGAGCATGTACGGCGAACTCGGGAGCCGCATCGAGGGGGTCGAACAGCGTCTGGATAGCCTCCGCAACGAGTTCAACGGGAGGTTGGAAGGGATTCGAAACCGGTTCGAGGCTTTGGATCTTTCCTTGGAGGCCTTGGCAAAGGAGATCAGGATCTCCACGGAGTTCCGGGAAAGACTCGCGGCCATTGAGGCGAAACTCGGGATCTCCCGTACCTGACTACCTCCACTTCCCTTCCAATTCCGCCGAGAGCTCGCGGAGGCCTTTGGAAATCCGCACTTCGTAACTTCCCTTGGGCTTTATCTCCTTGATATCATCCGATAGCCCTGCCAAGGAGCGTTCGAGCCTCGCCCTTATCTGAGAGAATTCCTCCCGCGGCATTGTCCTTTTCCCCCGCCGCATGACGGGCCGGAGGAGGGCTTTCCCCCCTTCCACGGTCTCTTCCCACAGGGCAAGGAGATCACGGGAGATGTGGCCGCCCCCGTGGAACCGGTACACCTGCTTCCTCCCGGGCCAGGTGGATTTTCCAGGCGAGGCCTTCCTCTTCGGCTTCCCCTCGTACTCGTAGAGCTTGTAGCCACAGATGAGGTAGGGGGAGTCCGCTGCGGTGACGAGCCTCGTCCCCACCCCGAACCCGTCTATCGGCGCACCCGCGCTCAGGAGCTCCTCGATCCTGTACTCGTCGAGGTCGCCGCTTGCGAATATCGAGAGCTCCTTCAGCCCGGCCCGATCCAGGATCCGCCGCACCTCCACGGAAAGCCCCGCGAGGTCGCCGCTGTCGAGCCTCACGCCCCGGACATCTATCCCCTCGCCTTTGAGCCGAGGAACGAGCTCCGTCACGAGCTCTGCCCCGCGTAGGGGATCGTAGGTGTCGATGAGGAGGATCACCGGGGTCTTCTGGGAGCGGGCGAAGCCCAGGAAGGCGGAGGCCTCATCGGGATGGGCCATGACGTACGAGTGGGCCATGGTGCCATAAATGGGGATCCCGTAGCGGTATCCGGCTTCCACGTTGGAGGTCCCGGCGAAGCCGGCGATATAGGAGGCCCGGGCGGCCCAGAGCCCTGCCTCGGCCCCGTGGGCCCGCCGGAGGCCGAACTCCACCAGGGTCTTCCCCCTCGCCGCGAGCACGCACCTTACGGCCTTGGTGGCGACGAGGATCGAGTAGTGCATGATGTTTATGAGCCGGGTCTCGATAAGCTGTGCCTGGGGCAAGGGAGCCACCACTTGGACCACGGGCTCGTAGGGGAAGAAAACCTCCCCCTCCGGGATGGCGTAGACATCCCCCTCGAACCTGAACTCCGAAAGCCACTCCAGGAAGTCGTCGTGGAAGAGGCCGGTCTTCGCGAGCCACCCGATCTCCTCCGGGGTGAACCTCAAGCCCTCGAGGTAATCGAGGAGGATATCCAGCCCACACGATACCAAAAAGCCCCAGTTCTCCGGGAGCCTCGAGACGGTGAACTCGAAGACCGCCTCCCCGGTGAGGCCCTCCCGGAAGTAGCCCTGGAGCATAGTGAGCTGGTAAAGGTCGGTGATGAGGGCGCTCATTCGAGCTCCTCGAACCTTATTGCCACGGCCCCGGAGGAGGTCATCTCCCCGATGGCGCGGTCGCTGTCCCCGGGGCTCACGTCCACGCCGCGGATGGCATCCGTAAGGAGATAGACCTCGTAACCCAATTTAAGCCCATCGAGCACCGTGGCCTTGACACAGTAATCGGTGGCGAGCCCGCCGACGAAGATCCTCTTTACCCCGAGCTCCTGGAGCCTCTCGTGGAGGTCGGTCCCGTCGAAGCCGGAGTAAGCCTCCTTGTCGCGGGAAGTGGCCTTGGAGACAATGATGGCGCCCTGGGGCACCGTGAGCCCGGGGGCGAACTCCGCTCCCGGGGTCCCCTGGACACAGTGCGGCGGCCAGGGACCTCCCCGTTCCTTGAAGGAGATGTGATCCCTCGGATGCCAGTCGCGGGTGAAGATCACGGGAAGGCCTTTCCCGGTGAAGAGCTCGATGTAGCGGTTGAGGGCGGGGACCACCTCGTCCCCTTTTGGGACCGGGAGCGCCCCTCCCGGGAGGAAGTCCCGCTGCACGTCCACCACCACAAGCGCGTCGCCCTTCCCGACCTTCACCGGCATGTCGCTCCCTTCATCGGGATACCACCGAGACCCCTTCCACCAAAAGGGGCGGGGATCTGTAGACCCCGAAGCACCACTCGGCCTCGCCGCCGATCGCCTTGAGGCCCTCTTTTAGGACCTCGTAGGCGTTCCCGGCGATCATGGTGTTCTTGAGGCGGCCGACCACTTTCCCATCCCTCACCACGAAGCCGGTGGAGACGTTGTTGGAGAAGGCCCCGGACTGGATGTTCCCCTGCCCCAGTCCCAGGACTTCCTCCACGACGATCCCCTCTTCCATCTCCCGGATGAGGTCCTCCAGGGATCCCTCCGCCGGGGAGATGAGGAGGTTCCTCGGGCCCGGGGAAGGGGGGCTCCTGAAGCCGCCGCCGAAGAAGCCGCCTTTCACCCCGTTCCCCGTGGGCTCGGCCCCGGAGAGGGCCGCCGCCCGGAGGTCGTAGAAGAAGTTCCGCACCACCCCCTCCTCCACCAAGGGCATCCTCCCGGTGGGGATCCCCTCGTCGTCGAAGGAAGCGGTGCGTGGAGCGAAGGGGAGGGTCCCGTCGTCCACGATGGTCAAACTTCGGTCGAAGGCCTCCTCCCCGAGCCTCCCCTTCAGGGGCGAGGTCCCCAGATACACCGAGAGCCCCGAGAACCCCACCATGAGCGGGAGGTAGAGGACCACGGCGCCGTTGGGGGTGAAGAGGACCGGGGGTTTTCCGGTAGGGGGCTCGGCGATCCTCACACCC
>JALVLL010000210.1 GCA_027027485.1 Candidatus Bipolaricaulota bacterium
GTCGTACCTGACGCCATACCCCTGCCTCTCGAAGGTCTCCTGGACGTTTTGGACGTCCACGAAAACCGCGAGCTTAATCATTTCGAAACCTCCTTTGAAATTCCGGAAAAGATCGAAACTAAAACCGCCCACCTCCCCCATCCGCCTCACCCACTTGGTGGGCCCGCCTGGAGTCGAACCAGGGACCTCACGCTTATCAGGCGTGCGCTCTGACCAGCTGAGCTACGGACCCAACCGCCATAAATATATCCGCGCCCCCTGCCCGCGGTCAAGCTTCCCGACCCCTTCCCGATTCCCGGCCTTCCCCTCCCCGCCACCGAAACCCTTTGCAAACCCTTTGCATCCCCATATGGACACGGATAACATTCGGCGAATTCGCTCCGCAGGGGTTCGCAGTCGATGGTCGGTAGCGGGCCCGAAAAGGGGAAACCAGACACGAGGGGTGATCGGTAATGGCGGAACGGATCAAGATGGAGGACGCGCTCGATCTGAGCGACGTCCGGATCTTCGCCCGTGGCGACACGGTGAAGGGGGTGGTGGTCGGGGAGACCGATACCGAGTACCTGGTGGATATCGGCTACAAGTCCGAGGCCATCCTGAGGAAGACGGAGCTCGCCCCCTTCCGCGAGGAGGTGAAGGAGGGAGAGGAGGTCGAGGTCCTCGTCACTTACATCGACGAGGAGAACGGCACGGTCTTCGTCTCCGAGAAGCAGGCCTTCTTCAACAAGCGCTTCGCCGAACTCGAGGAGGCATATCGCAACCGGATCCCCGTCAAGGGCAAGGTATACGAAGAGGTGAAGGGGGCAGGATACAACGTGAACCTTGGGGGGATAAAGGCCTTCCTTCCGCGTTCGCACCTCGGCCCCGGGATCTCCGGCAAGTTCGAGCGCTTGAAGGACAAGGAGCTCAACTTCCTCATCATCGAGTTCTCCCGCCGCAACCGCAACATCGTGGTATCCCGCAAGGAGTACCTCCGCTACATGGAGGAGAAGCGGAAGGACGAGCTCTTCGCCTCCCTCGAGCCGGGGAAGATCATCGAGGGGAAGATAAAGTCCATCGTGGACTTCGGGATATTCGTGGACGTGGGCGGGGTGGACGGATTGGTCCACCGCACCGAGATCTGCTGGAAGGACATCCCCGCCCCTCCCCCGGGCAAGTTCCGGGTGGGACAGCGCATCAAGGTGATGGTGCTCGAGGCCAACCGGGAGGAGGAGAGGATATCCCTCTCCATAAAGCGCCTCCGCCCCGATCCCTGGATCGGGATCGCCGAGCGTTACCCTGTGGGCTCCAAGGTGAAGGGGAAGGTGGTTTCGGTCACCGACTTCGGGGCCTTCGTGGAGCTGGAGGAGGACGTGGAGGGCTTGGTCCACGTCTCCGAGCTCTCCTGGGGCCGCCAGAAGCACCCCAAGGAGGTGGTACGGGAGGGGGATGAGGTGGAGGTGGTGGTCCTCGGGGTGGACGAGGAACGCCGCCGGATCTCCCTCTCGCTGCGACGCGCCCTTCCCGATCCGTGGGAGGACGTGGAGCACCGCTACCCCCACGGTGCCCTGGTGGAGGGCGTGGTCACCAAGATCACCGATTTCGGGGCCTTCGTGGAGCTCGAGGAAGGGATCGAGGGCCTGATCCACGTGTCGGAGCTCTCCTGGGAACGGGTGAACCACCCCTCCGAGGTCCTCAAGGAGGGCGATCGGGTCAAGGCGATCGTGCTGCGGGCCGACTCCAAGGAGCGCCGGATCTCCCTCTCCCTCAAGGCCCTCTCCAAGGACCCGTGGGAGGAGTTCCTGGAACGGTACTCGGTGGGGGACGTGGTCACCGGTACCGTGACCCAGCTCAAGGAGTTCGGCGCCTTCGTGAAGATAACCCCCGCGGTGGAGGGCCTGATCCACGTCTCGGAGATCTCGGACGAGAGGATCGCGCATCCCTCCGAGGTCCTGAAGGTGGGGCAGGAGGTCACCGCCAAGATCATCGGCATCAACGAGCCCAAGCGCCAGGTGCGGCTCTCGATAAAGAAGCTCGAGGAAGAGGAGTACGAGAAGGACAAGGAAGGCTACCTGGTGTCGCCGGGGCGCGAGACCATAAAGCTCGCCGAGAGGCTCAAGAACTTGGGCGAGCTGTCCTGAAGAAAGCCACCGCCACCGCGATCCCCCTCGTGTGGGATAGGCTTAACGGGAAGGGACGTCCCTTCCAGGAGATAAAGGGGCGCCCCTTCCCATCGTTTACCACCTCGATCTCCCTGAAGGCGATCGGCCTCCCCACCGCCTTCATGAAGGCCTCCTTGGCCGCGAACCTGGCCGCCAGCCGCTCCTCCCGGAGGGGGGATCTCGCCGCCATGGCGTAGGCGATCTCCCGCTCGGTGAAGATCCGCCTCAGGAACCTCTCCCCCCGTCGGGAGAGGATCCCACGGATCCTCTCCACCTCCACCACATCCACCCCGACGGCTACCTCCGGATCAAACGGTTCCTCTCGGCCCTGACGATGCACAGCACCTCCTCCACCGCCTCTTCCAGGCGGTCGTTCACCACCAGGTAGTGGAAGTGGGGGATCTCCTTGACCTCCTCCCGGGCGATCCTGAGCCTCTCCTCCAGGGCCTCCGGGGATTCGGTGCCCCGGGAGAGGATCCTCCGGCGGAGCTCCTCCCAGCTCGGGGGGACCAGGAAGATGAGGACCACTGGGTAGGGTATTCCGGCCCTGGCGATGGACAGTGCCCCCCTCACCTCCACGTTGAGGACGAGGTCCTTCCCCTCCCCGAGCTTCCCCTCCACTTCCTCCCGGGGCGTCCCGTAGAGGTACCCCTGGTACTCGGTCCACTCCAGGAGCCTCCCCTCGTCCCGCAGTTTCAGGAACTCCTCCTCGGAGACGAAGTAGTAATCGCGGCCGTGGACCTCGTCGGGGCGTCTGGGGCGCGTGGTGGCGGAGACGGAAAAGGAGAGGCGCGGGTCCCGGCGCAGGAGTTCCGCGATCACCGAGGATTTCCCGGCGCCGGAGGGCCCGGTTATCACGAAGGCGATCCCCCTCTCCCCCGGGAC
>JALVLL010000211.1 GCA_027027485.1 Candidatus Bipolaricaulota bacterium
CGGCCAACGAGGTCCGGGTGGCCGGGGCCCTGAAGGTGGAGGGGAGCGTCAAAGCCCACTACTTCAAGGCGAGCGGCGGCCTGAAGGTGGAGGGGGACCTGGAAGCGGAGATCGCTTCTTTGGCGGGTAAGTTCACCGTGAACGGGCTCCTCTCGGCCGATCGCGTGGAGATCAAACTCGAGGACATGAGTTTTGTCCGCGAGATCGGGGGCGAGGTGATCCGGGTGCAACGCCGCCGCAAGGGGGGCTTCCTGGAGGAGCTGGGGCTCTCCATCTTCCGCCGCCCCGGCACCCTCCAGGCGGTGACCATCGAAGGGGATGAGATCTACTTGGAGGGAACCCAGGCCAAGCTCGTGCGGGGGAAACGGGTCACCATCGGCCCCGGATGCAGGATAGACCGTGTGGAATACGAGGAATCGCTGGAGGTCGACCCCGAGTCCCACGTGGGGGAGGAGGTGAGGGGATGACCGAGCTCGAGAGGAGGGAGCGCTATCGGCGTCTCCGCCGAATCATCAAGGCGATCCTCTTCCCGTTCTGGCTCCTGTTCTGGATCCCCACGTTTGTCACACGCACGGTGACGGAGACGGTGTGGTCGAGCGTATCCGGGGCGGCGGGGCTCTTGTCGGGGATATTGGCGGTGGCCATCACGCTTTCGGTGGTGATCCCTGTCTCGGCCCTCGTTTTGGGGGTCGTGCTCGTGGTGGTCCCCTTCGCCCTGGTGGTCGCGGCGGCTTCGGTGATCTTCGCGGTCCTTACCTGGCCCCTACGCCGTGGGCTGTGGCATTACAACAGGCGGCGCGCGTGGAGGCGCTGGTTCTATGCCCTGGATGAGCCGGGAAAGAAGGAACTGGAATGGGAGGAGTGGGATGAAGATGAATAGGTTCGTTTGGGAGGCGGCCATAGGCGAGCCGGTGGAGCTCGTGGTGGAGGCCCACTCCGGCGACGTGGCGATAAGGCGGGGCGCCGGGGGAAAGGTGAAGGTCCAGGGGACGATACACCTGAGGGCCTTCCCGTCATCCCGGGCCAAGAGGCTCCTTGAGCTCATCCGCGGATCCCCGCCGGTGGAGGTCCTGGGCCGGGAGGTGAGGGTCGGGGACCTCGGGAAATACGCGGACGAGCTCGGCCCCAGTCCCTTCGGCTGGGGATTCGGGGCGGTGACCATCGACTACGAGATCGAGGTCCCCGAGAGGACCGAGGCCCGGGTCGAGACGGGCTCCGGCGACGTGGAGGTGTCCGGGATCGCGGGGCCGCTCAGGGTCTCCACGGGTTCCGGCGACGTGAAGCTGGAGGGGATCGGCGGCGAGGCCGAGGTGAGGACCGGGTCCGGCGATGTAATCGCCGAGAGGATCGGGGGCGATCTCTCGGTGACCACGGGCTCCGGGGACGTAGGGGTGCGGGAGGTCCGTGGGGACACCGAGATACGCACGGGCTCCGGCGATATCAGGGCGACGGAGGTGGACGGGGACCTCACGATTACCACGGGCTCCGGGGACCTCGGCTTGAACGAAGTGGGAGGGGACATAGAGGTCCGCACGGGAAGCGGCGATATCGCGGTGGACTCGGTGCTGGGCGACGGGAAGACGTGGCGGCTGCGCACCGGTTCGGGGGATGTGCGGCTTGCGCTCCCGAGCGAGGCGAGGTTCCGCTTGGAGGCCGAGACCGACTTCGGCGAGGTCCATTCCGATTTCCCCTCTTCCCCCGAGGCGGCCGCGGCCGTCGAGGTGAAGACTGGGGGCGGGGACATCGAGATCCGCTCCCGCTGAAACATAAAAGGAGGGCAGGATGAAGCTTTTCCGTGGGCCGTTCACACCGGGAGGGGCGGCGGCGTTCTTCCTCTTCTCATGGGTGCTCCAGGTGCTCTTCAATTCCATCGTGGTGGGGCACTTGGGGCTTCTCAAGCCCCTGAGCTACTGGCAGGCGGCGGGACTCCTTTTCCTATTCGTGATCCTCTTCGCCTGGAGCGGTCGCGGCATCGCCAAAACCCTTTGGGGCTTCCTCGACATCGATGAGTTGTTCTGGTTTGATGCCGCTATCTTTTTCTTCTTCGCCTGGGTCTTCCAGGTGCTCTTCAACTCCATCGTGGTTGGGCATTTCGGGTTCCTGAAGCCCCTGAGCTACCTCCAGGCCGCTGGATTTCTTCTGCTCGTCGCTATCCTCACTTTCTGGATGGGCTTTATGGTGCCGCGCCGGGAGAGGAAACCGGACTTCTCTAACATCGGCAAGCGCATCGCCGAGGAGATCAAGAAGTTCTTCGAGGAGTGGTGAGAGGAAAGCCATGCCCCTTGATACCTTAAAGATCCGCGAACTGGCCCCCGGGGATATCGAGGCCCTGATAGGGCTTTTCGAGAGCTCGTTCCCCAGGGAGCTCGAGATCTCGGGCTTCGACCGGGAGGCGGCCCGGAAGCAACTCCGCCTTTATCGGGTGCTCAAGCTCCTGCAACGCCTCCCCCGGCGGCCGTTCGCCCTCTTTTACGTGGGGGAGGTGAATGGGAAGGTCGTCGCCGCGGTCAGCCTGAACCGCGAGCGGAGGTCATGGTACATCGGCACGGTGATGGTGGCCCCGGAGCATCGGCGCAAGGGCTACGGCCGGGCGATCCTGGAATATGGGATAGGGATCGCCGAAAAGTACGGCGCCCAACGGGTCATCCTCCACGTGCTCGAGGACAACCTCCCCGCCAAGAAGCTTTACGAGTCGGCGGGATTCGTGCGTTTCGAACGGATCGTATACCTGAAAAAGGAACCACCGGAGGTCGAGGAAATCCCGCTTCCCCAGGGGTATAAGCTCCTGAGGATCGACTTTTTCGATCGTCGCGCCTCGAGGTTGATTTACGCCGCCATGGAGCCCGAGTCGGCTGAAGTTTATGGCGAACCTGAACCCACCCCCTGGTACCTGCGCCCCTTGGCCAGGCTCCAGCCCGGGGTGCGCGAACGGCACGCGGTGGTCCACGGGGACGAGTGGGTCGGGATCTATACCTTTTCCGCCCCCTTCGGGGAAAAGGGCGCAGCCTCCGCCGGGATATCCC
>JALVLL010000212.1 GCA_027027485.1 Candidatus Bipolaricaulota bacterium
CGGAAGCTCCGCCGCGCCCTGGAGGAGCTTCCCAAAAGGAAGGGGGCCCTCGAGGCCGAGATCGCGGAGCTCCAGGGGATCCTTCATGAGCTCGAGAAAAAGCCGTATCTTGCCCCGTACCTCGAGGGGGAACTGGAAGCTTTGGGGGTACGGGCAAATCGCCCCGTGGAGGCGGAACGGGAGGAAAGGCCCAGGGCCCGTGAGTATCTATTGGGGGACTTCCGGGTGCTTATCGGCCGTTCCGCCCGGGAGAACGAGAGGCTGGTGCGGGAGGCCCATCCCCGGGACCTATGGCTTCACGCCCGCGGGGTCCCCGGGGCCCATGTGATCGTGAAGTGCGCCGGGCGGGAAGTGCCGCAGGAGGTGCTGGAGGAGGCGGCGAAGCTCGCGGCCTGGCATTCCAGGGCCCGCTATGATACAAAGGTGGCCGTCTCCTATACCGAGGTGAGACATCTCAGGAAACCGCCGGGAGCCCCGCCCGGTGCCTTCGCGGTCCTCAAGGAGAAGGTGATCGTGGTCCGTCCCGGAGGTGAAGGTGGATCGGACGATTGAGGCCCTGATAGCCGTGCTGGCCCTCATCTGCAGCGTGGTGCCCCACGAGGTGGCCCACGGGTATATGGCCTGGAAGCTGGGGGATCCCACCGCCAAGCTCTCCCGGCGCCTCACTCTGAACCCCCTGAGGCACATCGACCCCGTGGGCTCGATCCTCGTCCCCGGGCTCCTCGTCCTCATGCGTTTCGTGGCCCGGGTGAACGTCCCCATCTTCGGCTGGGCAAAGCCCGTACCCATAAACCCCTGGTACTTCCGGAACCCTCCCCGGGGCATCATGTACGTATCGTTGGCAGGCCCGGCCGCGAACATCGCCATCTCCCTCCTCGCCGCGGGGCTCGGCCGGCTCCTCTCGCTCCTCGGCCCCCACGATGCCCTCTATTGGCCCACGATCTTCGTGATCTACCTGGGGGTCATCTCGCTTTTCCTGGCCTTCCTGAACCTCCTCCCCATCCCCCCGCTGGACGGATCGAAGGTCCTCGCTTACTTCCTCCCCCCGGACCTCCGGCGCCAGTACCTTTCGGTGGGGATGTTCGGGATCCTGATCCTCTTCGCCCTCCTTTACTTCACGCCCGTTTTGGAGCGGATCGGCGACGCGGCTTTCTCCATTTGGAGTTATCTTTCCGGCTATCCCCGTGGCTGAGGGCGCCGAGGAAGCGGGGGGCGTATAATCTCGCGCCATGACCGAAGAACCGGTGCTCGAAGTTGAACGCAAAGGGAACGAGGTCACCGTGACGGTGGAACTCCCCGCGGAGGAGCTTTCCCGGGCCGAGGACGAGGCCTACCGCAAGATGGCCCATGAGTTCACCGTGCCGGGCTTCAGGCCCGGGAAGGTCCCGAAGGCCGTGCTCCTTTCCCGCTACGGGGAGGACCTCTTCGATGACGAGGTGAAGGAAATCCTCATCGAACGGTGGATCTCCAAGGCCATCGAGGAGCATGACCTCAGGCCCCTCTCCTCTCCCAAGATCGAGGTCCTAGGGTTCGAGCGCGGGAAGGCGTTCTCCTTCAAGGCCACCTTCGCGGTGTGGCCCGAGGTGGAGATCCCGGACGAGCTCGACCTCGAGATCCCGGAGGTCCCGGAGGCCGAGGTGGGGGAGGAGGAGCTGGCCCAGACGCTCGAGGAGCTCAAGCGCCGCGCCGCCGTGCTCGAGCCCAAGGACGGCCCCGCGGAGCCCGGGGATCTCGTGCGCTTCAAACACCGCGATCAGCTCTACGAGGTCGAGGTGGAAAGCGGGGAAGAGGGCCTATCGGGGAGCCTCGAGGGAAAGAAGGCCGGGGACACGGTGGTGGTCGAGGATGAGAAGGGCAGGAAACTAGCCATCGAGGTCACCCAGGTCTACCGGATGCTCATCCCCTCCGAGGAAGAGGTGGCGGCGCACTACGGGGAGGAGAGCTGGGAGGGGCTGAAGGAGAAGGCTAAGGGAGAGATACGCCGCCAGAAGGAGGAGGAACGGAAGGGCCTCTTGAGGCTCGCTGCCCTGGACGCCCTGGCCGAAAAGCTTGGGATCGAGGTCCCCCAGAGCCTCCTCGAGGAGGAGGTGGAGATCGAGCTCGCCCGCCACGGTGGGAAGGAGGAGCTCCGCCCCGAGGTGGAGGAAGCGGTGCGCCGCCGGATGCGCCGCTGGATCGTCTCCCGGCTCGTGGCCTCCCAGAAGGGGCTTTATCCTTCCGATGAAGAAGTGCGGGAACTGGCCCGCACCCTGGGCGTGGAGGAGGATCTCGTCCGCTCGAGGCTCATCTTCGAGCGGGCGGCGGACTGGATCCTGGAGCACGCGAAGGGGAAGGAGGCGGAATGAAGCTCCAGTGGCCTTACGAGGAAGAACGCATGATGCGGTATTACGAGAGGGCCTTCGCCCGGCTCTTCAAGGACCGGATCATCTTCCTTTCCGGGGAGATCATCCTGAGCGCGGGCGGGGCCCCCTATTCCGGGGCCGCCGATAACATCATCGCCCAGCTCCTTTGTCTTGAGGCCGAGGACCCCGAGCGGGATATCTACCTCTACATCAACTCCCCCGGGGGAGATGTCCACGCTGCCCTGGCCATCTACGACACCATGCAGTACGTGAAGTGTCCGGTGCAGACGATCTGCGTGGGGATGGCGGCCTCGGCGGCGGCCCTGATCCTGGCGGGAGGGGAGAAGGGTAAGCGCTTCGCCCTCCCCAACTCCCGCATCATGATCCACCAGCCCTGGGGCGGGGTGCGGGGCCAGGCCATCGATCTCAAGATCCACGCCGAGGAGATCATGAAGATCCGCGACCGCATAAACGAGATCCTCGCCTATCACACGGGTCAGCCCAAGGAGAAGGTCGAGCGCGATACCGACCGCGACTTCTTCATGTCCGCCGAGGAAGCCAAGGAATACGGCATCGTGGACGAGATCATCACCCACCGCAAACGCTAGCGGGCGATGCGCACTCAAGTACTGGAGCATCAGGGGCCGGCGGAGAGCCGGCCCCTTTCCTTGAAAGAGCTCCCGGTCCCCGAGCCGGCCGAAGGGCAGGTCCTCATAAAGGTCTCGGCGTGCGGGGTCTGCCACACCGACCTCCACATCGTGGAGGGGGATCTCCCTTTGCACAAGGTGCCCATCGTCCCCGGACACGAAATCGTGGGGCGTGTAGAGGCCGTGGGTCCCGGGGTCGAGGGAATTTCCGTGGGACAGCGGGTGGGGGTGGCGTGGCTCCATCGGGCCTGCGGGGAGTGCCGCTTCTGTCGCCGCGGAAAGGAAAACCTCTGCGAGCGGGCCCTCTTCACCGGCTGGGACGTGGACGGGGGTTATGCCGAGTACACCGTGGCCTACGCCGACTTCGTCTACCCCATGCCCGAGGGGATCGACGATGTCCATGCGGCGCCCCTGCTTTGTGCGGGGATCGTGGGGTACCGGGCCCTGAAGCTCGCGATCCAGGGAAGGGAGCCCGGGAGATTGGGCCTCTACGGCTTCGGGGCCTCGGCCCACATCGCCATCCAGATCGCGCGGCACCTCGGTTGGGAGGTCTATGTGTTCACGAGGAGCCCCCAGAACAAGGCCCTGGCGCGGGAGCTGGGAGCGGTCTGGGTGGGCGAGGCCCGCGAGCGGCCCCCTGAACCCCTGGACGCGGCGGTGATCTACGCCCCCGCCGGATGGATCGTCCCCGAGGCCCTCCGCTCCCTGGACAAAGGCGGGAGGCTCTCCTTGGCGGGGATCCACATGACCCCCATCCCGGAGATGCCCTACGAGATCCTCTACCACGAGCGGGAGGTCACCTCCGTTGCCAACGCCACCCGGGGTGATGCCGTGGAGCTCCTCCGTTACGCGGTCGAGATCCCCATCGAGACCGAGGTGGAGACCTTCCCCCTGGACGCGGCCAACGAGGCCCTCGTGAAGCTCAAGGCCCGAAGGGTTCGCGGTGCCGCGGTGCTGGTTGTATGATCGGTGGCGAGGTGATAGGGGTGCCCAAGATCGAAGAGGCCCCGGTGACGGAGCTCTTCCCGCCCCAGGGGCAGTGGACCGAGGCCGATTACTTCTCCCTCCCCGATACCAACCGGTACCTCGAGCTTTCCGAAGGGAGGTTGATCATGCCGCCCCATCCCACCCGGAGCCATCAGGCGGCCCTTGAGGCCCTCTACGTGCGTATGCGCGAGTTCGCGTCGGAAAAGGGACTGGGCGAGATCCACGTTGCGCCGCTTCCGGTGAGGCTCTGGCCGGGGAAGATCCGTGAGCCGGACATCTTCTTCATCTCCGCGGAGCACCGGGATCGGCTGGGGGAGAAGGTCTGTGGGGTGCCGGACCTCGTGGTGGAGGTCATCTCCCCCGGCACCCGGGAAGTGGACCGGGGCGAGAAGTTCTCCGAATACGCCAAGGCGGGCGTGCGGGAGTACTGGATCGTGGATCCCGAGAAGCGCACCGTGGAGGTCTTCGCCCTCCGGGGGCGGGTCTTCGAGCCATTGGGGATCTACCGCGAAGGGGAGATCGCACGCTCCGAACTCCTCCAGGGATTTGAGGTCCCGGTGAGGGAGATCTTTTCCGAAATATAGGCCGCGACGGTTTTTTCGCTTCCCGGTTGTGGTCCCGGGGACGAGCGGGCCGTTACCTTCCGTGCCGATACGAAACCCCAAAAGGAGGTGAGGGTGCTCAGGGAGATTTCCTGGGAAGAGGCGTTGAAGCTCGCATCGCCTTACCTCTATGTCCTCGCGGTGACGGTGGACAAGGACGGAAAGCCCAACGCCATCGGGCTCGGGTGGTGGACCTACGTTTCCTGGGAGCCGCCCATGATCGCCATCGCCGTGGGGCCGAAGCGCTACTCCTACGAATGCCTGGAGCACTGCGGCGAGTTCGTGCTCTGTTTCCCGGCGGAGGACCAGTGGAAGGGAGCCTGGCACTGCGGCACCGTCTCCGGCCGCGGGCGGGATAAGCTCGCCGAGGCGGGCCTTGCGACGATCCCCGCCAAGGTCGTGAAACCTCCGCTCATCGAGGGGGCCACCGTCTGCTACGAGTGCCGCGTGGTGGAAAGGGTGAAGACCGGTGATCACGAACTCTTCATCGCCGATGTGGTGGCGATCCACGGCGATCCCGAAAGGCACAGGCACCTTTACTCCATCGGCTACGAGAATCTCACCGCCCTCTCCCACCGCGAGGTACCTCCCCTCAGTTGATGGACATCCAAGCGATCAGGGGCGAGTTCCCGATCCTCGAGCGGGTGGTGTGGCTTGCCTCGGCCGGGGTAGGCCCCGTGCCCCGGCGAGCCCTGGAGGTCCTCGCCGGGCTTCAGCGGGCACTCTACGAGAAAGCTGACTCCACCGCCTGGAAGGAGACAAAGGAGGTCTTCGGGAGGGTGCGGTGGCTCATAGCGAAGCTCCTCGCGGTGGATCCAACCGAGATCGCCCTCACCCGCTCCACCACGGAAGGATTGAACGCCATCGCTGCGGCGCTCCCCTGGAAGCGGGGCGACGTCGCGGTGATCACCGACCAGGAGTACCCCGCCAACGCCGTCCCCTGGTACCACCAGGCCCATCTCCACGGGATCGAGGTCCGCGTTGTCCGCTCCCGGGATGGAAAACTGCCCCTGAACGCGTTCGTGGAAGCGATGGACCGGCGCACCCGGGTGGTCGCCGTGGGCCACGTCCAGTTCGGAAGCGGATTCCGGGTGGACCTCGCCGGGCTTTCCGAGCTCGCCCACCGACACGGTGCCCTTTTGGTGGTGGATGCCATCCAATCGGTGGGAGCGATCCCGGTAAGGCCCCGGGACCTCGGGGTGGATGCCCTGGCGTGCGGCGGCTACAAGTGGCTCTGCGGCCCGGAGGGTACCGGTTTCCTTTACGTGCGGCGGGAACTCGCCGAGGAGCTTTTGCCCGCCGCGGTGGGTTGCCCAAACATATCGCCCCGGGAACACGATGAGCTCTGGGATGCCCTCTGCGGCGGTGGCGTTTGGGTGCGGGATTTCTCTGGGTACGCTCCCGGGGCGGCCCGGTTCGACGGGGTGGGACTCAACCCCGCCCTTTTCTCCGCCCTCGCCGCGTCCCTGGAGCTTTTCCTGGAAATAGGCCTCGAGCGGATCGGGGAAAGGGTGCTTGAGCTCTCCGGGGCGCTTATCGCGGAGCTTCCCCGTCTGGGCTATGAGGTGGCCACACCGGCGGATCCCGTGGAGCGGGCGGGGATCGTGCTGGTACGGGGTCCCTGGGATCTCGGGACTCCAGAGGCCAGGGAGGCAGTGGAAGGTCACTTCCTCGAGCGGGGGATCAAGGTCCACGTACGGGCCGGTGGGATCCGTGTCTCGCCCCACTTCTTCACTACCCAGGATGACCTGTCACACTTCCTCGACGCTTTAGAATCGCTCCCCGAACTGTAGGTTGGAGAAGTCGGGACTAAGGGGATATCCGGCACAAGGGCACAGTGGGTTTCGTTTTATCCCGAGAAGCTCCTGACAGCGGGTGTGCTTCCCATGAAAGCCTTTTCGGTAAAGTAAGTAAGGTTGAAGTGTGCCGGCTTTTTGATAAGTTTTGACATGAAAAATCTTGTGGCAGTAGCGATCATCCTTTCGCTTTGGGGCCTTGCCGGTATCGGAAGCGAGCTCTACGGCTTCTATTACGACCGATCCGCGGGGCAAGACTTGAGCGTGAACCTCCTCAACCCCACTACGGATCCGACCTATTACCTGGTCACCGCTTACGATGCTTACGGGAACGCCCTTTGGCAAACGGACGGCACCCTGAACCCCTACGAGGGGGTCTTTTACACCCTGAGCGACTACATTGCGGCGGCGACCAATAATTGGGGCCTCGTGACGGTGGAATCCGGAGCGGAGCTGGTGATCGGACTGGAATACCTCCTGAACGGCGAGCTGATCTCCCTCGATGTGATCACACGGCCCGTACCCCAGGTCATGCCCGGCCTTCCCTACTGGCTCGGTGCCTATTATTCCCAGGCCGCTGCGGTGACCACCGGACTGGTGGTGATCAACCCCTGGAACACGCCGACATCGGTGATGGTGGAGATCTATGGACCCGACAGCGAGCTCCTCTACACCGCCACCGCGAACCTCGCTCCCCATGCGGCCGAGTTCCTGGACCTGGAGGAGGCCATCGGGAAAGGGGGGAGGATCTGGGGCTTGGTGGACGTGACTATGGGCGGCCAGAGTGTGATCTTGGCCCTGGAATACTACTACCGCGGGAAGCTCGAGGTCGAGAATGTGCTTACATCCTACTTCTGATCGAGAACCGAAGGCCATTTCAGAAGGGGGCCGGGTCGATTCCGGCCCTCTTTTTTCGCCTGTTTCTTATCCCGAAGATTTGCTCCCTTGAACCCCGAGGGTCATCCGGGAGTGAAGTCCCACCGCACGGGAATAGCCTCATGCCTATAGGCTAAAAAGAGGTTAGTCTCGGATATCCTAGAGCTTGCGGGAATAACTCAGTGATGGGTGACGCGGCCGCTTCCAAAGGGACAGCCCGTCACTCATCACCGATCATCCATCACCCGGATAAGGAGGTGGAGGTGCCGTACGATCCGACGAGGCTCGCCGACTGGGAGATCGCGGCGGAGGCGGAAAAGCACATGCCCACCCCCGAGGAGTGGGCGGAAAGGCTCGGGCTCAAGAAAGAAGAGATCATCCCCTACGGGAGGATAGCCAAGCTCGACTACCCCAAGATCTACGAGCGCCTGAAGGACCGTCCCAACGGGAAATACATCGAGATCACCGCCATCACCCCCACGCCCTTGGGGGAGGGGAAGACCACCACCACCCTAGGCCTCATCGAAGGGCTGGCCAAACGGGGGAAGAACGTGGGGGGGTGCATCCGCCAGCCCTCCGCCGGCCCCACCTTCAACATAAAGGGCACCGCCGCCGGGGGCGGAAACGCCCTCCTCATCCCCATGACCGAGTTCACCCTGGGTTTGACCGGGGATATCGACGCCATCACCAACGCCCACAACCTCGCCATGGTGGCCATCACCGCCCGGCTCCAACACGAGTTCAACTATACCGATGAGCAACTGGCGAAACGGGGCCTAAAGCGCCTGGACATCGACCCAAGAAGGGTGGAGTGGCGCTGGGCCATGGACTTCTGCGCCCAGGCCCTGCGCCGGATCGTCATCGGCCTCGGGGGCAAGATGGACGGCTTCATGATGGAATCGGGGTTCCAGATCTCGGTCTCCTCGGAGCTCATGGCGATCCTCTCCATCGTCAAGGACCTCAAAGATCTCCGGGAGCGGATCGGGAGGATCACCCTGGCCTACGACAAGCGCGGGAACCCCATAACGGCCGAGGACCTCGAGGTGGCCGGGGCCATGGTGGCCTGGATGCGGAACACCATCAACCCCACCCTCTGCTCCACCGTGGAGTACCAACCGGTGTTGGTGCACGCCGGGCCCTTCGCCAACATCGCCATCGGGCAGTCCTCGGTGATCGGGGATCTTTTGGGTCTTAAGCTCTTCGACTACCACGTGACCGAGTCCGGCTTCGGGGCCGATATCGGGTTCGAGAAGTTCTGGAACGTGAAATGCCGCATAAGCGGCCTCACCCCCAACGTCTCGGTGATCGTCTGCACCATCCGGGCTTTGAAGATGCACGGCGGCGGCCCCAGGGTGGTGCCGGGAAGGCCCCTGGCCAAGGAGTACCAGGAGGAGAACCTTGAACTCGTGGAGAAGGGGATCCCCAACCTCCTCCACCACATCGAGACGGTGA
>JALVLL010000213.1 GCA_027027485.1 Candidatus Bipolaricaulota bacterium
CCTCGAGGCCCTCGAGGAGCTGGAGGGGGACCACGGCTACCTCACCCTGGGCGGGGTATTCCCCGAGGATCTGATCCGGCACTGGATCGACCTCAAAAGGGAGGAAGCCCTCGAGGTCCTCGCGCGGCCCCACCCCTACGAGTTCCTCCTCTACGGTGATTACCGGAAGCCCTCGTTCAGCCTTTAGACGATCTCTCCCTCCAGAGCTTCTCGGCGTAACGCAGGGCTTCCTCCCGGGTGGAGATCTCCCCGGCGAGGATCCGCTCGTGGACCTCATCCAGGATCTCGCCGAGCACCGGCCCCCTGGGAACGCCCATCCGCAGGAGGTCGTGGCCGTTTATGAGCTTTCTGGCGAACTTCAAGCCCTGCACCCGCCGCAGGTGTAAAAGCACCCGGACCGTCTCCCGCAGCACCGGGAGCCAGGCCGACGACCTGTGGGCGGATGCCTCGGCGTCGCAGATGAGGAGCCTCAGGAGGTCCGCGTAGAGGGGAAAGCGCCGAGGGAGGTCCTCTATCGGCTCCCCCTCGCGCTCGCCCGTGGTGACGAGGAGCACTTGTTTGCCCCTGCCCATCATGGGGAGCCTCGGGGCCCGCATGTGTTCCTTCACCAAAAAGAGCACGTGCTCTATCTCGCGGTTGGAAAAACGAAGCCTCTTCATCGCCTCGCGGGCGATCCGGGCCCCTATCGCTTCATGTCCACCCATGTGTTCCCCCCGGGAGCGCCGGAGGGCCTCGGGCTTCCCTACGTCGTGGAAGAGGAGCCCCAATTTCACCAGATACCGGGCCCCGATGGCATCCGCCACCTCGAGGCAGAGGACCGTGTGGGTGAAGACGTCACCCTCGGGATGGTAGTCCTCGGGTTGGGGCACCCCCTTCAGGGCGGAGATCTCGGGGAGGATGTGCTCCAGGAGGCCCAGCTCATCCAGGAGTCGGATCCCGTGGGCGGAACGGGGCGTCTCCAGGATCTTTATGAGCTCCTCCCGGATCCTCTCCCAGGAGATCCCCCGGATCCTCTCGGCGTTCCGTTTTATGGCCTCCCTGGTCCTCGGCTCGATCTCGAAGCCGAGCATGCAGGCGAACCTCACCGCGCGGAGCATACGGAGGTAGTCCTCGGAGAAGCGCTCCGCGGGGTCGCCGATGGTGCGGATGAGGCGGGCCTTTATGTCCCGGATCCCGCCTACGAGATCGATGACCTCCCCATCGGCCCTCGCTGCCAGGCCGTTTACGGTGAAGTCGCGCCGCAGGAGGTCCTCCTCCAGGGAGGCCCAGCGGACCTCGTCGGGGCGTCGGCCGTCGGAATAGCCGCGCTCGGTCCTGAAGGTGGCCACCTCGTATCGGCGCCCGTCCGGGGCCACCACCACCATCACCCCGAAGGCCTCCCCCACGGAAAGGACGGGCCTATCTCGGAAGATCCGGCGTATCTCCTCCGGGGTGGCCGAGGTGGCGATGTCCACGTCGTGGGGGCTGAACCCCTCCCCACGCAGGGCGGCCATCACCCCGTCCCGAACCACGCCCCCCACGAGGACCGCCTCGTGGCCGGCCGCGGCAAGGCGCGCGAGGATCTCCTCCGCGAAGGGGTGTTCCTCGAAGATCGCCCTCGTGTCTATCCTCATAAAAAGCCCCGGCAAGGCGCCGGGGCCCCGTGGCTCTCGGGATAGTCCTGGCCCTCAGATCCTTCGGACCAGGGAATCCAGGGGGAGCCTATCCCGTTCGGGCGGGCGCTCGGCGGGGTACCCGATGGGGATCAATAGCATCAGCTCCTCGTGTTCCTTGGCCCCGATCACCTTTTCCACCTGCTCGTCCCTTACCCTCCCGATCCAACAGGCTCCCAGCCCCAGGGAATGGGCCGCGAGCAGCATGTTCTGGGCACACGCCCCGATGGCCTGGAGGTCCTTGATGCGGTCATAGCCCGCGGTGGTGTCCAAGAGGACAGCGATGGTCACCGGGGCGGTGCGCACCATGTCCATCTGGGTAACCAGCCGCCCCAGCTCCTCCCGCTTCTCCCTGGATTCCACCACCACGAACCTCCAGGGCTGGGAGTTCTTCCCCGAGGGGGCCCAGCGGCCTGCCTCCAGGATGGCTTCTACCTTCTCGGGCTCGACGGGATCGGGCTTAAACATCCGGATCGAACGCCGTTCGCGAATGGCACGCAGTACCTCGTTCATTACCTCCATCCCGCCCTCCTTCGTGCCGGATTTGTGCTACCATTATAGCGATGGAGGGCTTCGCTCCGCTAGGGAAGTTCCTGGTGATCGTGGGGATAATGCTCGTGGTGTTGGGACTTTTCCTCATGGGAAAGCTCCCCTTCCTGGGGAGGCTCCCCGGGGACATAAGGATCGAGCGCGGTGACTTCGTGATCTATATCCCCATCACCTCCATGTTGATCCTCTCGGCGGTGCTGAGCCTGATCTTCACCCTCTGGAGGAGATAGAGGTCATTCCTCGAGAGGACATCCGACCTCCCCTCCAGCGGCCCCTCCCGATAATTTCCTCTGCGGGGATGTACGGCGAGTTGAAGGCCTTGATATTGGGGGTTTCGGCGGCAGCCCTCCTTTCGGTGGCCGCCCTTTCCCTGGAGGACCGGGGCCCCATCGTGATCCTCTCCGATGAGGATTTCACCCCGGAGAACGGGGTGGTGGGCGGCAGCGGCACCCCGGACGATCCCTATGTGATCTCGGGTTGGCGGATAGAGCAGGGCGATTATCCCTTCGGGATCCACATCCGCGGCGTGAAGGCTCCCTTCCTGATCAGGGGCGTGGAGGTATATGGGGCGAGGGTGGCCGGGATAAAGATCGAGGCCTCCCGTAACGGGAGGATCGAGGGGGTGAGGGTCAAAGGCTCTCCCATCGGGATCATGGTGGCCATGAGCCGCGATCTGTGGTTCAGGGGAGCGGTGGTGGACGACTGCGACGAGGGGATCCGCGCCATCTTCTCCCAGAGCATCTCCTTCGAGGGACTTCACATCGAGGATTGTAAGGTGGGGATCTGGTTCGGGGGCGTTACGCACTCCGTGGTGACCGGAACTTATGTGGAGGCCGAGTTAGGGGTCCTCCTGGAGATGGGCTCCCGGGGGAACCTCTTCTTCGGCAACGGCTTCTTCGCCGAGACCCCGGTGCGTACCGAGGGGGGAAACTCCTGGGATAACGGCACCTACGGCAACTACTGGAGCGTCTTCCAGGGGCCGGATAACGATGAGGACGGCATCATCGACTTCCCCTTCCGGATCCACTTCGAGACGGTGGACCGCTATCCCCTGGTCTCCTTCCCGCCCCCTTTCCTCCAGGGGCCACCCTGACATAAACTTTTGGCAATTTTTCATCTAATTGAATAAGGGGTTGACACCATTGCCCATCTGAGCTAAGTTATCTTCGGTGAATTTGGATGCAGATAAGGATACAGGAACGTTATCCCGCGGGGTCCAGTGCCATCCGGGAGTACGTCCACAGGAAAGTGGAGCACCTCCGGAGGTATTTCGATAAGATCATAAGCCTCGAGGTAATCCTCTCGGTGGAGAAAGAGCGGCACCGGGCGGAGATCATCGGGCACCTGGTGAACCGGAAGATCGTGAAGGCCGTGGCCGAGACCGGCGATATGTACGCTTCCATAGACCAGGCCATCGCCAAGCTCCAACGCCAGCTGGTGCGCTACAAGGAGATGCTCAAGGAGGAGCCCCGTCGTGACCTCCCCGAGGGGGCCTCGGACGGGAAGCCCAGCGACGTCGGGAACCGTATCATCAGGATGGAACCCGAGCTCAGGAAGCCCATCACCCCTGAGGAGGCGGTGATGGAGCTCGAGGCCACCGGAAAGCCTTTCCTGGTGTTCTATAACCGCGAGGAGGGGGATACCCCTGCGGTGCTCTTTCCTATAGGGGACGGGAAGTATGGGATGATCGTGATCGAGTGAGAAAGGGGGGGTGTTGCCCCGGGCCCTGGCCCTGTACTCGGGCAGTTTGGCCAGTGTTGTGGCGGTGAGGTTGTTCGCTTCCGAGCACCCCGGATGGGGAATAGATCTGCTGTACATCCGTACCCCTTACCGGAGCCGGATGGAGCTCGCGAGGCTCTCGGCCGAGAGGCTGTTCCCCCGTTTCGGCTTCTATTCCTGCGGCCTGAAGAGGGACTTCATCGCCGGCGTCGCCAGGGCCGATGAGCTCGGCTTTCCCTGTGGGTTCTGCCGTTTCCTCCTCATTCGAAAGGCCCTGCGGTACGTGCGCAGGAAGGGATACGCGGCCATCGTGACCGGCGACCTCGCGCCCTCATCCAGGGAGCTCTCCCAGGTCCTTTTGGTGGACAAGCTCTTGGGCCTCGACGGTCTGATCCGACGCCCCTTGCTATCCCTCTCCGGTGAGAGGGAACTGCGGAAACTGGCCGCGGACCTGGGGATCTCCGGGTTCGACGGCGTCGGGGAGTGCCCCATGCGGGACCCGGGGTTCGCCTATCGCGTGAGGTTCTTCTTCGAACGTTTCCCCGTGAAACTGAACACCATCTTCCTCGCCCAGTTCCCGCATCTTTACGCCGCCGACGACTTCATCTTCGTGGTGGCGGTGACCATCGCGGAGCAGCGCAAGCTCCATACCTGTTTCCTTCCCGACGACGTGAGGCTCTACGCGGATCGGCCGGGGTCCCCCTTGGGGCTTTTGCGTTTCAGGGACGGGATACCCGGGGAGAGGCTCCGGGAGATAGCGGAACTCTGCGCCTCCATCCTGGGCTCATATTTCCCCCCCTCGTCGGGCGGGGTGGAGGTCATCCTCAAATACGAGTCCGCAAGCGATAGGGACCGCATCCGCGTCCCCACCGGACGCAGGGATGACTGGGAGGCACTCCGTCTCCCCGGTTTGAGCTCCCGGGTGGATCCGGTATACTTTTATTGATTGTGCGGGCCGTTCTATCTGGACCCCCAAGCGACTCTAAAAAGAAGCGGGAGGTAGTTATGCCGATCTATCGTTTCCGTTGCGTTCGGTGCGGAAACGAATTCAGGGAGCTGGTGGCCCGTAGTGACGGGAGCACGGTGGAATGCCCCTCATGCGGGGGGAAGGAAGTGATGAGGCTCCTCCCCCGCTTCGGCGTGATCTATAAGGGGAGCGGCTTTTACACCACCGAGTACAAGCGCAAGGACGGGAAGAAGTCCTCCGGTGAAGAAGGGAAAAAGGGGTAGCCCTTCCAGGGGGCACCTCCGGGACTGCGAGGTGAGAGGGGAATGCCCATATCCGGCGACGATATAAAGAAAATCCGCTTGGGACTGGCCTCTCCCGAGGAGATCCTCTCCTGGTCCAAGGGGGAGGTGACGAACTCCGAGACCATCAACTACCGGACCCATAAGCCCGAGCGAGGGGGGCTATACGCCGAGGAGATCTTCGGCCCCGAGAACGACTACGAGTGCGCCTGCGGAAAGTACAAGGGCCGCAAGTACGAGGGGGTCACCTGTGAGAAGTGCGGGGTCCTGGTCACCACCTCCGAGGTGCGGCGCGTCAACATGGGCCACATCAAGCTCGCTAGCCCCGTGGTCCACTTCTGGTACCTGAAGGGCGTCGCGAGCCCGCTCTCCCGCCTTCTGGGGATGAAGCGTCGGGACCTGCGCCGCATCGCTTATTACGAGCCGGAGACCTCCCGGGAGCGCCTCTTCATCGTGACCCAGTCCGCAAGCCCAAAGGTGAAGCCCGGTGAGACCCTCTACGAGACCGAGGTCCGTATCCTCTCTTCCATCTTCTCCTTCGAGGTGGAGCAGGCGATCCTCATCACCGAAGCCCCCGAGGGGAGGGCCCCCGCTTCGGGCCGTGTGGAGATCGAGGAGAGGAAACTCCAGAACGGGGAGAAGTTCCGGGTCGTAAAGATCGGCGACCAGGAGTTCCCCGTCACCCTCGACGCCGAGATATATGTGGAGGACGGCGACGAGGTCCAGGAGGGGGAGCTCCTCTTCGAGCGGCCCACCGGCGAGATCTGCTCCCAGACCATGTTCGAGATGCTCCGGGCCCGGTACGAGGGCCTGGAGGGCCAGGAGGTCCGGGAGCCGGTGGACTACCTCACCTACCTCGTGGTGAAGGTCCTGCGGGACGATGTCCCCCTCAAGCTCGGACAGATGATCACCTCCCTCGAGAAGAGGGCCTACGAGCGGGCTTATCCCGGTGGGTTCGTGGCCGAGACCGGGGCCAAGGGGATCCAGGGGCTCCTGGCTAACCTGGACCTCGATGCCCTCTCCGAGGAGCTCTGGGAGGCCCTGGACCGCACCGCCAACCAGGGGGAGCGTCGCCGGATCATGCACCGCCTGGAGGTGGTGGAACAGCTCCGCCGCTCCGGTAACCGCCCCGAGAACATGGTCCTCACCGTGATCCCGGTCCTCCCGCCGGGGCTCCGTCCCATGATCCAGCTCGAGGGCGGCAAGTTCGCCACCACCGACCTGAACGACCTCTACCGCCGCCTCATCAACCGCAACAACCGCCTGAAGAAGCTCATGGAGATGGGGGCCCCGGAGATCATCCTCCGGAACGAGCGCAGGATGCTTCAGGAGGCCGTGGACGCCCTCATCCACAACGAGAAGAAGGACAACCCCATCCGGGGCCGTGATGGCCGCCCCTTGAAGTCCCTCTCCGAGAGGATCCAGGGCAAACACGGCCGCATGAGGCGGCACCTTTTGGGCCGGAGGGTGGACTACTCCGGCCGGGCCGTCATCGTGGTCAACCCCAAGCTCAAGCTCCACCAGTGCGGCCTCCCCAAGAAGATAGCCCTGGAGCTCTTCAAGCCCTTCATCCTGCGTTACCTCACCGAACGCTATCCGCACGTGCAGTTCGCCAACTACGATGAGCTCAAGAACCGGGCCTTGGCGGGGGAGGTCCCCGAGGTCTGGGACATCCTGGAGGAGCTCGTGAAGAAGTACCCGGTCCTCCTCAACCGCGCCCCCACCCTCCACCGGGTCTCCATCCAGGCCTTCGAGCCCGTGCTGGTGGACGGGGACGCCATCCATATCCACCCCCACGTGTGCCCGCCCTACAACGCCGACTTCGACGGGGACCAGATGGCGGTGCATCTGCCCATCTCCGATGAGGCGGTGAAAGAGGCATGGGACCTCATGCTTTCCTCCAAGAACATCCTCTCCCCCGCCCACGGCAACCCCCTGGCCGTACCCACCCAGGACCAGGTCTACGGCTTCTACTACCTCTCCATCGTGAAGGATGAGGGGAAGGGGAAGGGCAGGGCCTTTAAGAGCTTGGACGAGGCCGTCAAGGCCCACGAGCTCGGCAAGATCGACATGCACGTCCCCATCAAGATCCGTATCGACGGGGAGGTCATCGAGACCACCCTGGGGCGGGCGATCCTGAACTCCGCCCTCCCCAAGGACCTGCGGGACTACGACGCCACCTTCGATTCCAAGTACGTGCGGAAGCTCGTCCTGGAGAGCTACCTCCGCTACGGATGGGAGCGCACCGCCCAGCTCCTGGACCGTCTCAAGGAGATCGGCTTCAAGTACGCCACCCTTTCCGGCCTCACCATCTCCCTCACCGACTGCGAGGTCCCGCCCAACAAGTGGGAGATCATCGAGGAGGCCCGGCGCAAGGTGGAGGAGATCGAGCGGATGTACCTCAAGGGGTTCGCCACCGCCGAGCAGCGCCGGGAGGCGGTGATCAAGGTCTGGCAGGAGACCACGGACCTCCTGGAGAAGGCCACCATCCAGAACCTCTCCAAGGACCCCTTCAACCCGGTGTGGGGGATGGTGGCCTCCGGCGCCCGGGGGTCCTCCAACCAGGTGAAGCAGCTGGCAGGGATGCGGGGCCTCATGGTGGACCCCAAGGGCCGGATCATCGAGTGGCCCGTGATCTCCAACTTCCGCGAGGGCCTCTCTATCTTCGAGTACTTCATCTCCACCCACGGCGGCCGCAAAGGCAACGCCGATACCGCCCTCCGGACCGCCGAGGCGGGTTACCTCACCCGGAGGCTCGTGGACGCCTGCGTGGACGTGGTGGTGAGGGAACACGATTGCGGCACCCGGCAGGGAATCGAGATCGACCCCCTCTACTTCTCCCGGGACGACGTCATGGAGACCATCCCCGAGCGCATCTACGGCCGCGTCACCGCCGAGCCGGTGCGCCACCCCAAAACGGGCGAGGTGATCGTGGACCGCAACGTCCTCATCGGGAGGGAGCTCGCCCGGAAGCTCGGGGAGCTCCAGGCCGAGGTATCCCTGGATGAGGAGGGGATCGAGGAGCGCATCGGCTGGATGAAGGCCGTCGAAGACGTCCGGCATCCCGAGACCGGGGCGGTTCTGGTGCGCCGGGACGAGACCTTGACCCCCGAGCTCCTGGAGGACCTGCGGGCGGCCGGGGTGGAGAGGATCAGGGTGCGCCCCAGGATCGTCATCCGCTCCCCTATGACCTGCAAGACCAAGGAGGGCGTCTGCCAGCTCTGCTATGGGATGGAGATGGCCTTCCACCGGCCGGTGGAGCTGGGGACGGCGGTGGGGATCATCGCCGCCCAGTCCATCGGCGAGCCCGGGACCCAGCTCACCATGCGGACCCACCACACCGGCGGCATCGTGGGCCTCGATATCACCCAGGGCCTCCCCCGGGCCGAGGAGCTGTTCGAGGCGCGCAAGACCACCCAGGCCCCCCACGCCAACGTGGCCCCCATCTCCGGGTACGTCACCCAGGTGGAGACCACCCGGGAGGGCAAA
>JALVLL010000214.1 GCA_027027485.1 Candidatus Bipolaricaulota bacterium
TGTGGTGGGCGATTCGTCTCTCTCTCTGCTCTAGAGTCGGGCGCAGCTTACCTTGAGCGCCCTTTGGGATTCCCACAGGCCGTGGATATTGCAGAAGGAGACGGCGTAGAGGACCCCGGGCTTTTCGGTCTTCATGGTGAAGGTGACCACGGGCTCTGTGTAGACCGTGCTCGTGTTGGGACCCTGGGCGGAGGCGCCGTGGGCGGCGAGATCGAACCGCGCCACGTGGTACGGAAATTTCTCCCCCTCGGGGTGGAAGTAAACCGAGATCCAGGCGATGTGGTGCTCGGTGGTGTTGGGGTGGGGGATCTCCTTCCCTACGGAGACGGTGACCTGGAAGGGCTTTCCTCTCTCCACCGTCTCCGGGGCCTCTATAACCGGGACGTGCTTTTCCGCCTTCCAATCGGCCGTTTGTACCAGATCGCCTATTTTCGCCATCTTCCCCCCTTTCAGAGTTTCCTGTGGCAGAACCACCAGTCGTAGCACTCGTACTGCTTGGGGCGCTCCTCGGCGGTCTTCACATCCGCCGCCGGCGGGATGATAACCTCGTCCCCGATGAGCTCGTTGTCCGGCCAGTTGGCGGGGATGGCCACGCCCTCCCGGTCGGAGACCTGGAAGCCCTTGACCATCCTCAGGATCTCATCCATGTTGCGTCCGAGCTCCTGGGGGTAGTAGAGGATGGCCCGAACGGTGCCCTCGGGGTCCACGATGAACACGGCCCGGACGGTGTTGGTCCCCTTGCCGGGATGGATCAAACCGAGCTGTTGCGCCATCTGACCCGTATCGTCGGCGATGATGGGGAACTGGATCTCCACCCCCAGCTTCTCCTTGATCCACTCCACCCACTTGATGTGGGAGAAGACCTGATCGATGGAGAGGCCGATGAGCTCGCAGCCGAGTTTTTTGAACTCCTCATAGCGCTTCTGGAAAGCCACGAACTCGGTGGTGCACACCGGAGTGAAGTCCGCCGGGTGAGAGAAGAGGATGAACCACTTGCCCTTGTAGTGGTCGGGCAGCTTTATCTTCCCGTGGGTGGTCTGGACCTCCATCTCCGGGAACTTGTCGCCCAGAAGGGGCATCCTGGCTTCGCCCATGTCGATCACCCCCCGGATTCAAAATGCCTTGAATTTGTCACGGGGTGCCCCGCATATGGGGCAGTATTCCGGTGCCTCCCCCTCCACGGTATAGCCGCACACGGGGCAGATGTAGACGGTTTTGAGCTCGATATCCTGTCCCTTTTCGGCGGCCTCCTTGGCCTTCGTGTACATCTGGGCGTGGATCTTCTCGGCCTCCAGGGCGTAGTGGGTCGAGCGCTGGGCGCCCTCTTCGCCCTGGAGCTCCGCCACCTTGTTGTAGGCGGGGTACATCTCCTCCACCTCGAAGGTCTCCCCGGCGATGGCCTCGGCCAGGTTCTCAGGGGTTCCCTTGACCATCCCCAGCTCCCGCAGGTGGTTGGCGGCGTGGACCTGCTCCGCGTAGGCGATGGCCCTGAAGAGCCGGGCGATGTTGGGCTTCCCCTCGCGTTCGGCCACCTCGGCGAAGATGAGGTAGCGCATGTGGGCCTGGGATTCGCCGGCAAACGCCGCCTTGAGGTTACCCTCCGTCATCTTCCGCATCCCCTTCACCTCCTTCTTTGAGCATCCCCACTACGGGGAATTTCTCCAGGAACTCGGGGCCGTGGGGGGCCAACTCCAAGGCCTCGGTGAGGTCCCTCCCGGCATCGTGCATCGCCTGGTGGCGGCCGCCCCGCCAGAGGAAGCTCTCGGTCACATCGTAGACCTTGCCGTTGTAGGCCACATAGGCGGGGCGTCCGTCCCGGCCGTCGAACTCGGCGAGCTCTTGCAGTGTGAATTCCCTCATCCCCTACTTCAGGAACTTGGACACAAAGGGAGAGGTCTCCCCCCGGCGCATGAAGTGGCCCGATGGGCCCTCGCCCAGGAACTCCGAGAACCACGACTCGTGCTCGATCTCCTCGTTGAGGATCGCGAGAGCCAGATCGTAGGTGCGGTGGTCCTTACCGGCGGTCATATTGCAGATCTGCGTGTAGCCCCGCACGGCACACCGCTCCGCCTCCACCAGGACCTTTAGGATCGCCATCACGTCGTTGGGGTCCTCGGGAAGCCTCGCCGGGGGGCAGGCCGATATGTTGTGGAACTCCACCATGTCGTCGGGGAGCTTTCCCCCGAGCTCGTAGATCCTCGGGACCAGGGCCTCGAAGTGGTTTCGGTCCTCGATGCGGGCCACCTCCGCGATCTCCTTCAGGGACTCCCCCTGGAGGCCGATGAGGTTCGCCCTGAGGATGGTGTAGTAGTAATAGGTGGTGAGCTCCGCGGCGGCGTTCTTTATGAGAAGCTCCAGGAGCTGATCGACGTTAACCCCTGCCCGTTCCACCATCTCCCGCGCTACCTTCGCCATGCTTCCTCCTTTCCTTTCCTTCCCGGGAGCATTCCGGACAGATCCCCTCCCAGGTGATCTGGTGGGAGGTGATCACGAAACCCGGCCCCACCTCGACCCGATCCAGCTCCCCCCTGTAAGGGGTGGCCACATCGTAGACGCGGCCGCAACGTATGCAGCGGAAGTGGTAATGGGGTTCGACGAAGGGATCGAACCGATCTGGCCCGTCGCCGTGGAGCTCCCGCAGGAGCCCCTCCCGGACCAGGGCCCGGAGCGTCCGGTAGACGGTGGCGAGGCTCACCGTCTCGCCCCGTTCCCGGAGCTCGTGGTAGATCTGTTCGGCGGTGGGGTGATCGGTGCGCCCTTTGAGGGCGTCGAGGATGAGCTTCCTCTGCCGGGTCCACCTCAATCTGCTCATGATAAGCATTTGCATTATAACACGGGCCCGCTCCATGTCAACCGCCTGAGCTTGTGACATGAGATGGGACACCCCCCTGCGGCCAACTTGACCGCAGGGGGTGATCCATAGAAGATCTTAAAACCCAACAAGCTCTACAAGTTTACCTCCCTCCTTTTCGATCGG
>JALVLL010000215.1 GCA_027027485.1 Candidatus Bipolaricaulota bacterium
GATCTCCCCTGTCCCAGGATCCAATCCCACAGGGTTCCCCTCGGCGTCGTAGGCGTAGACCGTCCCGTCCGGCCCGATGGCGGGCCGAAAGCGGAACTCGTTGAAAAGGGGAAATATCCAAAGGACCCGGGAGCCTTCGGGGTCGACGGCCACGAGGTACCTGGCGAGGCCCGACATGCCGTCACGGTAGAGCGAAGCGGGGACGAAAAGGGTCCTATCCTTCCCGATGAGGATGAAGTTATCGACGTAAAGGGCGAACTCCAACTCGAGGCCCGTCTGATCGCTTATATCCTCAGCGGAGATCACCGGCACCGGCCACGGATCCGCGAGGCCGGTATAGGGAGCCACCCCGGTCTGACCACCGCCGCCCCGGGGCATGGGCCAAGGGACCTCCTCGCTCCCGAGGACAATCGCTGTGGGGGAAAGCAAAACGGCCATCGCTAAAAAGAACACTTTCATTTAGGAATCACCCTCTTTTTCAGCGGAAGTGGCCGGAGAAAAGAGGAAAATCCTTCCCACCCATCCCGCCGAAAGGATTCGCCGTCGAGTGTGTATCCAAGCCGTGGCTTCCGCAACCCCGTTCGCGGAACCCGCGAGCTTCAAAGTACACCCAGCCTCCCGTTCGATGGGAGCCTCAATTAAGATCGTGCGGGATGGAGTTGGAGAGGTTCGCGCGCCAGGTGATCCTCCCCCAGCTCGGCCCCGAGGGCCAAAAGAGGCTCGGGGAAGCGAAGGTCCTAGTGGTAGGTTGTGGGGCCCTGGGATCACACACCGCGGCGGCGCTTCTGCGGACCGGGGTGAGGCGCCTCGTCCTCGTGGATCGCGATGTGGTGGAGATCCACAACCTCCACCGCGTGGCCCTTTATACCGAGGACGACGTGGGCCGCCCCAAGGCTGAGGCCCTGGCTGAAAGGCTCAAGGAGATAGATCCCGGGGCGGAGATCGATTTCCGCGTGGCCCATCTCGGCCCCCACGAGGCGGAGGCGCTCATCCCCGGGGTGGATCTCGCGGTGGACGGCCTCGACAACATGGAGACCCGGTATCTGGTCAACGACGCGTGTGTCAAGCACGGGGTCCCCTGGATCTACACCGCGGTCCTCGCCACAGCGGGCGTGATGATGCCCATAATCCCCGGGGAGGGGCCCTGCCTCCGTTGCCTTTTCCCGAACCCTCCCCCGCCGGGGACCCTCCCAACCTGTGCCACTCACGGGATCCTGGGCCCCGTCCCCAAGGCCCTCGGGGCGCTACAGGCTTCCGCGGCGATCAGGATCCTAGTGAAAGGGGAGGCCCCCCTGGGGAAGCTCCTACAGCTCGATCTCTGGGAAATGGAATTCCGGGAGCTCGAGGTCCGGCGGCGCGACGCCTGCCCCACGTGCGTTCGGGGCGAATACGAGTTCCTCCGGGAAACATCCCGCACGGCATCCCTCTGCGGCGATGCCGTCCACATCCTCCCTCGGAACGAAGGTGAGCTCGATCTGGAGAGACTTTCGGAGGGGCTCTCGCGGATCGGAAGGGTGCGCAGGGGAAAGGGGGTACTCATCTTCGAAGTGGAGGGTGTCTCCTTCACCCTCTTTCCCGACGGGCGGGCCATCGTCAAGGGGGTCAAGGACCCAGCCCGGGCCCAGGCCCTCTACGACCGGTACATCGCCCGCTGATCTGCCCCACTGGGTTCCCTACTGGTCCTGTGATTCGCCGTCGGTTTCCTTCCCCTTGGACGACTTCTTGGGGCGCTTGATGCGAACCCATGTCTGTTGCCCCCGTTGGAGCTTGAACTCCACGGGTTCGGTGAACTTCCGGGCCTCCCCGAGCTCCCAAACGTAGAGCTTTTCCCCCTTGGCGTACTCCTTGAGGAAGCGCTCGTCGGCCAGGTGCCGGTCGGGGTGTTCCCGGAGCTCCTCCAGGGTGTAGGGCCCTTTGCTTCCGACGATCTCCACGGTGCCGATCACCTTGTCGCCGCTTATCACCCCCACCTTCCCCCGGACGCTCGTGGGGTAGCGCCGCAGCTCCCACCGCTTCTTTCCCTCCACGATGTAGCTCGCGTAGGGCTCCTTCACGCGGAATCCCTTCTCGGGGAGCTCGTCCGCCCGGAAGAGGGTCCCGTAGCCCACCATGTAGACCGCGTCCGGCTCCAGGGCCTCGAGGATCTCCTTGCGGTGGGTGACGAGGACCAGGGTGATCCCCTTCTCCCGGGCCAGCTGCGACATCCGCCGCGCCACCCTCCTTGCAGTAGCCGGATCCAGATGGGCCCCGAACTCATCGATCATGATGAGGTTCGGCCGGTGGGCGAGCATCCAGGCGATCTTGGCCCGCTCCTTCTGACCGGTGGAGAGCTCCCGGAAGCTGGCCCGGTAAAGCACCGCGTCGGAGATCCCGGCGTAGTTGAGGATCTCGATGGCCAGGGCCTCGTCCTTGCAGATTCGGTAGATCGCCTCTATCACCGGCTCACCGCCGAACTCGGGTTCCATCTCCCCGGGGATGAGGATCTGGACCCGGGCGTTGCCGGGAAGCTCCCACTCTCCGGAATCGGGGAGGTAAAGGGGATCCCTGCTCCCGGTAAGGAGCCCCCAGATGATGCGGAGGAGCGTGGTCTTCCCGCTCCCCGAGGCCCCCACGAGGGCAGTGACGGTTTTGGGGCGGATCTCCATCTCGCCGTTCTTGATCACGTAGCGCTGGATCACCCGCTCCTTGACCCCGAAGGCCCCCAGGGCCTCGCGCACCGGCCCCGAGAGGTCCTCCAGGGATAGCTCGTTGGAGTACGACTTGAAGATCCCGCGGAGGACAATGGGGCCCGAGAGGGGCTCCACCGGCTGGAACCGCGGCCGGTAAAGCTTCCCCCCGTGTTCCCTGGCCACCGGGTCCTTTTCGAGGAATTCCTGGATGATTTCCTTGGCCTTCTCGCTTAGGGGGAGATAGAGCACGGGGC
>JALVLL010000216.1 GCA_027027485.1 Candidatus Bipolaricaulota bacterium
GTACAGATCACGATGCCCGGGAAGCCGCTGTCGGGGAAGAGGACGTTGGAGCCCCCTCCCAGGACGAACCAGGGAACCCCTTCTGTCCTGGCCCTCCCTATCGCCTCCGCCATGGCGTCGGGGTGGGTGGGGAAGTAAATGCACCGCGCTGGGCCCCCGATCCTGAAGGTGGTGTAGCGGGAGAGCAGTTCCCCCACGCGGACCTCCCCCGGCAGGCCCCGCAGGAGCCTCAGAGCATCGCCGCCATACGTCTGAAGGGAACCCATATGTCCCCGGCACCGAAGCAGACCACCACGTCCCCTTCCCGGGCGGCCGATAGCGCCCGCTCCGCCGCATCGCGGGGATCCGGGACGAAGATCGCCCTCCCACCGTGGGCCCTCGCCCGATCGACGACGAGCCTTCCCGAGACCCCGGGGATGGGGTCCTCGAAGGCGGGATAGACGTCGGTCACGACGGCGAGATCTGCCCCGGCCAAGGCGGCGCCGAGCTCGCGGTGGAGGGTCGCGGTGCGGCTGTAGCGATGGGGCTGGAAGAGGGCGATGATCCTCCTTTCCGGCCAATGGGAACGGAGGGCCTCGAGTCCGGCCGCTATCTCCCGGGGGTGGTGGGCGTAGTCGTCCACCAACGCCAGGCCGTCTTCGTGGATGAGCTCAAGGCGCCTGGCGGGGAGGGGGAGCTCCGGGAGAAGCCCGAGGGCATCCCTTATGCTTGTGCCCATAACCCACGCCGCCGTCAGGGCCGCCAGGGCGTTGAGGACGTTGTGGCGCCCGAGGAGGGGGATACGGGCCTCGCCCGCTGCCTTGCCCTCGACGAGCACCTCGAAGGAAACCCCTTGAGGGGATGGCCTCAAGTTCCGGGCCCGCACCACACAGCCCGGGCCGAGGCCGTAGCTTATGGAGGGACCCCCCTTGGAGACCTCCCTCGCCACCGGATCATCGCCGCAGAACACCGCGAGCCGTGCCCGGTGCAGGAACCTCCCGAAGGCATCCGCCAGCGGGCCGAGGCCCCCGTAGGTCCCGAGGTGATCGCGGTCCACGTTGGTGAGGACGGCGATCTCGGGGCGGAGCCCGAGGAACAGCCCGTCCGACTCATCCACCTCCGCCACAAACCAGGACTCGCCCCCCCACGCGGCCCTGGGGAGCCCCCTGACCTCCGCCCCGATGTAGAACCCAACTTGGAGCCCGACCCGGCGGAGGATGTATGAGATCCAGGCGGTGGTGGTGGTCTTCCCATGGGTACCGCAGACGGCGATGAGCCTGCGGCGGGAAAGGAGGATTTCGAGGGCGTGGAGCCTGGGATGGATGGGGATCCCCGCCCGGCGGGCCCGAGCGAGCTCGGGGTTATCCGGGGGCACGGCCGAGGAGCGAATCACCGCATCGGCCCCCTCGACGTTCTCCGGCCGGTGGCCCACGGAGATGTTCGCCCCGAGATCCATCAAGGTCCCCAGCACCTTTCCCCCGCGGAGATCGGAGCCCGAGACCTCGGCTCCGAGCTCCAAAAGGAGCGAGGCCAAGGGGGCCATACCGTCCCCGGCGATTCCCACTAGGTGAAAACGGGGACCATCCATCTCAACCCCTCCGCGGTCCAGACGATCTCCCGGGCCACCTCCCTGGCCGCCGTGGGCCGGAAGAGGGAACGGGCCCTCCGGGATAGCGAGCGGAGGCGATCCGCATCGTTCCAGAGCGCGGGGATGAGCTCCGCCAGCCTCCGGCCGAGCCCCCTTTCCGGCACGGCCACCGCGGCCCCGTGCCCGTGGAGGAAGGCGGCGTTTTTGGCCTGATGGCCTCCCGCGGCCCGCGCCCAGGGGACGAGCACGGCCGGCCTTCCCGTGGCCAGGATCTCCCCCACGGTGGAAGCGCCGGCCCGGGAAAGGACGAGCCGTGCCCCGACATACGCCCGCGCCATATCGTCGATCCAACCCACCACCTCGGCCGGGATACGCGCCCTCCAGAACTCTTCCCGTATCCATTCCGGATCGCCGGACTTCCCGGCGGAGACGAGGACCTCGAGATCCGGGAGTCTCCGGAGGGCGGGGGCCGCCTCCGCGAGGCCCCGCACCAAGGTGGAGGACCCCAGCGATCCCCCCAAGAGGAGGAGGTATCCCCGGGGAAGGTATTCCCCCACCCGCGTGAACCCCCGTCTCACGGGGATCCCCACCACCCGGACCTTCCGACGGGGGGCCTCCGCGGAGGGCGGGGGGAAGGAGAGGAGGACCTTGGAGGCGAACCTCGAGAGTAACCGGTTCGTGAGGCCCAGGGAGGCGTTCTGCTCGTGGATGAGAAGCGGTATCCCCAGGATCCGCGCGGCCACGCCCGGAGCGAAGGAGGCGTAGCTCCCCATTCCCAGGACCACGTCCGGGGAGATCTCCTCGAGAAGCCCGACGGCCCGCCTCACATCGAGGGGGAGCCTGGAGAGGGTCCCCATGCTGCGCAGGGGGGAGAAGCGGGGGAGGCCGCTCGACCGGAACGGGATGAACCTTATCCCCTGCTCCCGCGAGACGATCTCTTCCTCCACACTCCCGGGCCTTCCCATCCAGATGACCTCGACCTCCGGGGCCATGTCCCGGAGCTCCTCGTATACCGCCAGGGCTGGGTAGACATGGCCCGCGGAGCCGCCAACCGCGAAGAGGATCTTCATTCCCTCTCCTCCCTTTCCACCCCGAGCATCGCCCCCACGAGCCCCAGGGAAACGGCTATGGAGCTGCCACCATAGGAGACGAAGGGCAGGGTGAGGCCGGTGACCGGAAAGACCCCGACCACCACCCCCAAATTGAGAAGCGCCTGGAACCCCAAGAGGAAGGACGCTCCCGCCGCGACCAGGGTCCCGAACTCGCTCCTTGCGGATGCCGCGATCCGGTAACCCATGAAGACCAGGGCGGCGAAGAGGGCTATCACCAACAGCCCCCCAAT
>JALVLL010000217.1 GCA_027027485.1 Candidatus Bipolaricaulota bacterium
CCCACCGCGGTCCGCGCGGCGAAGTGGATCACCGAGCGGATGGGGTACTTCTCGAATACCCGCTCGAGGGCCGCGCGATCCAGGAGATCGGCCTGCACGAAGTCCTCGCAGAGGACGAACTCCCGGTGCCCGGCCGAGAGGTTATCTAGGGCCACCACCCGATAGCCCTTCTCGAGGAGGGCCTTTATCGTGTGGGATCCGATGTAACCCGCGCCTCCGGTAACGAGGATCAATGCACCTCCTTTCCCCAGCCGTCCAGGGGGAGGTTGGCACCGGGCGAGAGGGAGAGGGGATCGCGGTGGCCGCGTTCGGCGAAGCGGAAGTGGGCACAGGCGGCCACCATGGCGGCGTTGTCGGTGCAGAGCTCCTTTTGGGGGAAGAAGACCTCCATGCCGCGCTCCGCGACTCTTGCGGGAAAGACCTCCCGCAGGCGGGTGTTGGCCGCCACCCCTCCCACGACCACGATCCTTTCAAGCTCATAGATCCTCGCTGCCCGGATCGCCTTGTCCACAAGCACGTCCACGATGGCCTCGAGATACGAGGCGCAAAGATCCGGAAGATCCGGATGGGGATGGTCCTTGAGCCAACGAACCGCCGCGGTCTTCAAGCCAGCGAAGCTCATGTCGAACCCCTCCCCGAGCATCGGCCGGGGGAAGGGGATAGCTTCCGGATTTCCTTCCCGGGCGAGCCTGTCGATGGCCGGCCCCGCGGGGTATCCCAGGCCCACCAGCCTCCCCAATTTATCCAGGGCCTCCCCAGCGGCGTCGTCCCGGGTGGTCCCGATCACCCGGAGATCGTCCCAATCCCTCACCACCACGAGCTCGGTGTGACCCCCCGAGACGATGAGGCCCAAAAAGGGAGGGGGTACATCCGGATGGGATATGCGATGGGCGAAAAGATGGGCTGCAAGGTGATGTACGCCGACGAAAGGGATATCCAACGCCACACAAAGCCCCTTGGCGTAGGAGACGCCCACCACCAGGGGGCCGATGAGCCCGGGGCCGTAGGTGACACCCACGAGGTCGATGTCATCCCAGCCTACTCCTGCACCCTTGAGGGCCTCTTCCACGAGATACGGGAGCTTCTTCAGGTGGTCCCTCGAGGCGATCTCCGGGACCACGCCCCCGTAGCGGGCGTGGATGTCGGCCTGGGAGTAGAGGACGTTGGCGAGGATCTCCTTTCCGTCCCGTAGGAGGGCCACCGCCGTCTCGTCACACGACGTCTCGATCCCCAACGTGACCATCGCCGCCGATTTTAACCGGGGATTTGTGATCGTGGCGCTCACTTGAACAGTCGGCCGAAAAACACGATAGTGGACTTACCGAAAGACCAACACAAGGAGGGAGTAGTTATCATGAGGAAGTCGTTGGCGTTAACAGTGTTGTTGGGATTGGGGATCTGGGCCCTGGCTGGGGCGGTGGAGCTCAAGTTCCTGGGGTCTTACGAGATCAAGACCGAGGACTGGTGGTTCGGGACGATGCCCGTGGGGGAGATCTCCGGGCTCGCTTACAACCCCGATCTTGGGATCTACTACGGCATCTGCGATAACCGCGGCAAGAACCCCGAGGAGGGCGTGGCCGGAAGGCTCTATCTTCTGGACATCGACGCCAGCTGCTGCGGCATCTACGGCGTGAAGGTCGTTTCCGTGGTCTTCCTCGACTCCGATCCCGAGGCCCCAGGCGTGTAGCCCTATGGGCCGGGCGAGGTGGACGCCGAGGAGGTCCTCCTCACCCCCGACCGCAAACTCATCATCTCCTCGGAGCGGGACCTCGAGAACGTGCCCTGGATCCGGGTCTTCGCGCTGGACGGGGTGATGCTTTCCGAGATTCCGGTGCCGGAGAAGTTCATCCCCGGGGAAGGGAAAGGAGTACGGAAGAACCTCGCCTTCGAGGCCATGGCCCTCTCGCCCGACGGAAAAACCCTCTTCCTCGCCAACGAGCAGGCCCTGGTCCAGGACGGCCCCATCTGCACCCCCGAGCACGGAACCCAGGTGAGGATCGTCCAATACGACCTCTCCGGGGATGAGCCCACCGAGGTGGCCGAGTACGTCTATATCACTGAGCCCATCTTCGCCGCCCCCAAGGGCAAATACGCCGATAACGGCGTGGTGGCCATGCTTTACGTGAAGCACATCGTGCCCGAGTACGACCTCTTTGTGGTGGAGCGGGCCTACTCCAGCGGCGTGGGGAACGACATCAAGGTCTTCGGGGTGAAATTGGAAGGGGCAGACGATGTGAAGGACCTCGAGGCCCTGCCTTACCCCTTTACCGGGAAGGCAGTGGAGAAGACCCTACTCCTCCGGATCTCGGCTATTCCCGAGCTCTCCGACATCCCGGTGGTACCCGACAACATCGAGTCCATCGCCTTCGGGCCCGTGCTTCCCACCGGGAACCCCTCCTTGATCCTCGCCAGCGACAACAACTACAACCGCCCGCAACGGAACCTGTTCCTGCTCTTTGAGCTCATACCCTGAAATGCAGTGATGGGTGATGAATGATGGGTAAAAGAGGGGGAGGCTTGAGCCTCCTCCTCTTTTTGTTCCGTACCAAGAGGGCGAATGGAAGCGTCGCGGTGCGAATACCGTCGCCCGATATTTCCTAAAATTAAATTTAACACCTGGAAGGACGGGGGCGCTGTTAACTTAAATGGAGTTTGAGGAGGTTGTAGAAGCCGGCCCAAGTCCAGATCCACTCCTTCACGCTTCGCACACTTCCTTCCGGGAAGTAGCCGGCGAAGTTCGCCAACCGTCTCTTCAGTTGAGTGAAAAGACTCTCCACCACGTTGCGAATCCCTCGGGTCATCTGCACATGCTCCATCGCCGTGAGCACTACGGAAACCGTCCG
>JALVLL010000218.1 GCA_027027485.1 Candidatus Bipolaricaulota bacterium
CGTCGAGGTATGCCTGGAGTCCCCGGGAGCTGGAGATATGGGCGATATAGGTGGGGCATCCGGTATCCCGGGCGAGGATCCCCACCTCGGCGATGGCCACCTCCTCGGCCAGGGCGGGCCTGGCCGCGGGGAAGGGACCCCCGCTTGGGTCCACCAGCTCGTCCGCCTCGCAGTGGACCATGGCCACCCCGCCCACCTCCCGGATCGCCTCCATGGCCGCGCGGAGGTGCCCCAGCGGCGTGCGGCGTCCCGAATCCGAGTAAGCGGTGTAGAACTTGAAGGAACGGACCCCCATCCCCGCCACCCGGAAGATCTCGTCGGCCCTCTCCGGGGTCCAGCCTATCATCTCCGCCCGGAAGGAGTAATCGATACAGGAGGGCCTCACCTCCTCCAGGCGCCGCTCCAGGGCCTCGGGGAGGGATACCTCGGGGTGTCCCACGGTGAAGTCGATGAAGGTGGTGATCCCCCCGAAGGCCGCGGCCCTGGGGCCGGTGTGGAAATCGTCGGCGGAGCGGGTACCCGCCACGGGGAGCGAGAAGTGCACGTGGGCGTCGATGAAGCCCGGGAAGACCAAGAGGCCCCTCGCGTCCACCACCTCATCGACCCCCTTCTGGGGGACCTTCCCCACCCGGGCTATCTTCTCACCCCTGACGAGGACATCCGCGCGGAGCGTCCTTCTCGGGGTGATCACCGTCCCACCGGCTATCAGGATGGCGTACCCAGGAGCTGTCCTCACAGGACCCCCTTCCACCCGCTTACCACCTTCTCGGCACGGAGCTTCGTCCGGAACCTAAATTCGCGGAGACCTCCCGATCATACAAAATCCTCCGCCCATCTTCCCTCACCCCTAGCACCCAAAGGTGCGCCTGCACCAGCGCCGCGATCCCTCGGTCGGACACTGGTCGAGAGGGATTTTCTTGTGGTAAAGTGGGGAATCTGCGATCGGGGAAAAGGAGGGAAATGTGTACGGCCAAGGTCGGATCTCGGGAAGCCATCAAGCCTCTCGAAGGGGGGCGTTTGCTCCCGCGGCCTGGAACTGGTTGCTGAGGCCTGGGTCACCCTGTACTTCCCTTCGGGACATACCGGCACCCTTCAGGCCCCGAGCCCTCGGGATCCTTGGAGGAAGGTGGGCTGTTCTCCGTACGCGGGTTATACCCGAAGAAAGGGGGTGGGAGCGCGGAAGGGAACCCTTTGAACAATTAGGAAACTTTACGGGAGGTGCGTGATGGGCAGACTCATTTTTGTGTTCGGGCTCCTTCTGTTCGCCGGGATCGCGGTCTGGGGGATGCCCCCGAAGGACGTCCTGGTGGTGGGCATCCGCACGGGGATCATCGTGGACCTGGAGCCCGCCCGGGCCTATGAGGACGTGACGAACCTGGTCATCGAGCAGCTCTACGACAACCTCATCGATTACGAGGGGGGCATAAACGCCTTCGAGAAGCCGGTCCCCGGCGTCGCCGAGTCCTGGGAGGTCTCCGAGGACGGCTACACCTGGATCTTCCACCTGCGGAAGGGGGTGAAGTTCCACTCGGGCAACGAGCTCACCGCCGACGACGTGGTCTACTCCTTCCGCCGTGCCCTGGCGCTGGACTTCGCTCCCATCTGGATGCTATCCCAGTACGTGCCCAAGCCGGAGATGGTGAAGAAGATCGACGATTACACCGTCTCCGTCACCTTCAACACGAAGCTGGGCGAATACAACATGGCCGCCATCATGGCGGTACAGGGGATCTGTGCCATCGTGGATTCGGAGCTCGTTAAGGCCCACGCCACCCCGGACGACCCCTGGGCCAACAAGTGGCTCCAGGATCACGATGCCGGCTCCGGTCCCTTCAAGCTGGTGAAGTGGGTCCGCAACGACAGGGTGATACTGGAGAGGTTCGACGATTACTGGAAGGGACCGGCGAAGCTGCGCATGGTTATCCTCAAGGACATCCCCGAGCCCGCCGCGCAAAAGCTTGCCCTGGACAAGGGTGATATCGACATCGCTTGGGACCTCCTGCCGGAGCAGGTGGACGAGTACCGGGGCAAGGAGGGGTTCCAGGTGGTGGAGGTACCCGCCTGGAGCCTGGTGTACGTGGCCATGAACGTGGGCAAGCCACCATTCGATAAGGAGGAAGTGCGGGATGCCATCCGGTGGGCCATCGACTACAAGGCCATCATCGAGGGCATCGTGAAGGGGGCCGCCATTCCGTGGCAGACCTTCATCCCTAAGGGGATCTTCGCCGCGCTGGATGAGCAACCCTATTACCAGGATCTGGAGCGGGCAAAGAGGCTGCTGGCGGCCGCGGGTTACGCGGACGGTTTCGAGGTCGAATTCCTCACCACCGACAACCCCCTCCGCGTGGCCATAGCCACCCAGATCCAAGCGGACCTCGCCAAGATCGGCATCAAGGCCAAGATCCGCCAGATGGTGGGCGCCCAGTTCTACGAGCTCTATCGTGCCCAGAAGCACACCTTCCTGATCGCGGGCTGGGGCGTCGACTACGCCGACCCCGATTCCCTGGCCAAGCCCTTCGCTCACTGCTGTACCACCGGCCCGGAGGCCGAGGTACGTCAACTCGCGTGGCGGAATATGTACGTGGACTGCGATACATCCATCATGGTGGAGCAGGCGGCCAGCGAGCTGGACACGGCGAAGCGCAAGGCTATGTACCACGAGATCCAGCGCCGCGTCCTGGACAAGGGCCCCTACGCCATCATCTATCAGCCCCTCAATCAGATCGTCACCAACGCCCGGGTGAAGGGGTTCGAGCTGCCGCCCAACAACTCCTACCTGGAGTTCTGGGGGGTGTGGAAGGAAGGCTGAACACGACGTGGCCGGACGGAAAAAGAAAGGGGGGCGGGTTCATCCGCCCCCCTTTTCATTTCATTCCTCAGTCCATCAGCTCTTGTAGACGTGCATCAACTCGGTGAAGCGCCACACCGGCGGGATCTCCAGGCCTTCGACGTTGGCACGCATGGCCACGGTGAACTTCGGCTGGGCGATGATCACGTAGGGACCCTTGTCCCAGACGATGTACTGGATCACCTTGTAGAAGGCCTCCCGGGCATCGGGGTTCAGGATCCCCACGGCTTCTTCCACCAGGTCGCTCACACCGCTGGGACAGAACTTGTTGCGCCAGGCGAGTTGCTTGTATTTGGCCTCGGGGCCCGGGGTGCGGCAGTGGGCGAATGGAATGGCGTTGGCGTTGGGATCGACGTAATCGATCCCCCAGCGCACGAGGACCATGGGGGCCTTCTGGGCACGGTAGAACTTGAGGAGCTGGGAGTAGACCATCTGGGTGATCTTCACCTTGAGCCCCACTTTGGCGAGATCCTGCTGAATCTGCACGGCGATATCGGTGTAGGGGGGATCGTTGCGGACCCACAGCTCGATCTCCAAGGGCCTCCCATCGGGATAATCGCGCCAACCATCGCCGTTTTTGTCCACGAAGCCGGCGGCATCCAACAGGGACTTGGCCTTCTCCGGGTCATAGGGGTAGAGGAGATCCAGGTGGCCGAAGAGCCCCACCGGCTCGAAGGTGTGGCAGGGAACGGCCTCCCCCCGCAGGATTCCCTGGACGATGGCATCGTAGTTTATGGCGTATCGGATGGCATCGCGGACTTCCTCATGATTGAAGGGCTCCATGCCCATGTTCATGGCGGCGTAGTAGAAGATGAAGGTGGGAGTGGAAACGAATTTGATGCCCTTCTTGCCCCTGAGCTCCGCGATCTGGTCCGGTAGGAGGTTCCAGGCGATGTCGATATCCCCCTTGAGGAGAAGCAGCATTTGGTTGGCCGGCTCGGGGATATCCTTGAGGACCACCCGCTTCACCTTGGGCGCCCCGTCCCAATAATCGGCGAAGGCCTCCAGGACGATCCGATCGTTACGGATCCATTCCACCAACTTGAAGGGACCGGAACCGGCATCGTGTTCGGCCAACCACTTTGTGGCCCAGGGGTCGTCCGAAGTGGCGTGGGCCTTCACCTCCTCGGGATCGAGAATGGAGCAGATCCCCTGGAACCCGAGGATCGCGCCCATTAGCATCTCCCCGATCTTCTGCTTCATGGTGATGGCAACGGTGTAGCGGTCCAGGGCCTTGATGTCATCGGGGGAAGCGACGAACTGCTTCAGGATCCAGATGGGCGGTCTGTTCAGCTCGAGGGAGCGGCGCAGGGAGAATTCCACCGCCTGGGCCGTTACCTCACGGCCGGAGTGAAACTTGGCTCCCCTGCGGATATGGAAGATCCACGTAAGCCCGTCCTTGGAGACCTCCCACGACTCCGCCAGTCCGGGCTTGACGCTTTGGAAAGCCTCGACCCCGCCGCCCTCGAAATCGACGAGGGTGTCATACAGCTGCTCGAGGACGAACCCCCCTTCGATCTCGTAGACCCTAGCGGGTTCGAAGTCGATGATCGCTGCGTGCTTGATACCTATAACCAGGACGTCCTTGGGTATAGCTGCCATTGCCAAGAACCCGAGGCCAAGAAACGCGATCGCGATCAGGGAAGATCTCCGCATATCACACCTCCTTAATCAAATTATGGAAATTTAAAGCATATGTCGTTTACTCGATTACCACCTCCCTTTCCTTTGTAAACAATGACCATTATAATGATTCCTCGGGTGATATTTAAGCCGGGGGAGTCCCGTGTTAGCGTATATAACGAAGCGGCTTTTGTGGATGATATTCGTCATCTGGGGCGTGATGACCATCACCTTTTTCATCGCCCGGGTGATCCCCGCCGATCCCGTGGCCGCCATTTTGGGCCCCCAAGCCCCTCCCGAGGCCATCGAACGGGAGAAGCAACGGTGGGGTTTGGATAAGCCCATCTATGTGCAATATATCCGTTATCTTTCGGGCATCCTCCACGGCGATTTGGGGGTCTCTCTCCGGACCCGGAGGCCCGTATTGGAGGACATCAAAGAGTTCTTCCCCGCCACGGTGGAGTTGGCCCTGGCCGCGTTGTTGATCGGGGTCTTTCTGGGGATCGGTTTGGGGGTGGTCTCCGCGGTGAAGAGCGGACGGACCGTGGACCACCTCTCCAGGGTGTTCGCCATCGTGGGGCTTTCCATGCCGGCTTTCTGGTTGGGGCTCTTGCTCCTTTTGGTCTTTTACTACACGTTGGGGATCCTCCCCGGGCCGGGACAGCTCCCCTATTACCTCCCCCGTCCGCCCAGGGTGACCGGTTTTCTGTTCCTGGACTCCATCATCGCCCACGATTGGGAAGCCCTCAAAAGCTACCTCCTGCACCTCATCATGCCGGCATTTACCCTGGGATGGCTCTCCACCGCTTCCATTACCCGGATCACCCGCTCCAGTATGTTGGAGGTGCTGCGCGAGGAGTACATCAAGACCGCCCGGATGAAGGGGCTTCGTGAGTCGGCGGTGATCATGAAACACGCGTTCAAGAACGCCCTCCTCCCCATCATCACCGTGATCGGGATCCGCATGGCTAGCCTCCTCGAAGGGGCGGTCCTGACGGAGACGGTCTTCGCCTGGCCCGGCCTGGGCCGTTACGCCACGCATTCCTTCCTCTCCATAGATTTCAATGCCGTGGTCGGGACCGCAATGCTGATGGCCTTCCTTTACTCCTTCTCGAACCTCGCCGTGGATATCCTCTACGCCTACTTGAACCCCAAGATCCGCTACACGTAGGGGGAAAGGATGCGGGGACTGACCTGGCGGGATGTAGTGAGACATCTCTTGAAGAATCCCCTTTCCCTGAGCGGCCTTTTGATCATCGTTTCCCTGGTGCTCCTCGCCATCCTCGCGCCTTACATCTCCCCCTACGACCCTTATGCCACCGATCCCCTGCAGAAGCTCCAGCCCCCGAGTTGGAAACACCTGATGGGGACGGACGGCTTGGGGCGGGATATCCTTAGCCGTGTCCTCTACGGCACACGGATCTCCCTGTGGATAGCCATCCTGATCCTCATCACCGCCGGGGTCTTCGGCACGGTGGTGGGGATCGTGGCCGGATACGCGGGGGGCTTCGTTGACAACCTCCTGATGAGGGTCACCGACATCTTCATGGCCTTCCCGCGGCTCATCCTCGCCATGGCCATCGCCGCCGCCCTGGGCCCCAGCCTCACCAACGTGGTGATCGCCATCTCCTTCGGCGCCTGGACGGTCTTCGCGCGGCTTGCCCGGAGCAAGGCGTTGGCGGTGCGGGAAGAGGATTTCGTGGAGGCCGCCCGGGCATTGGGGGCGAGCAACCTACGGATCCTCTTCAAACACATCCTCCCCATGGCCCTGAGCCCCGTGATAATCCAGGGGACCCTGAGCATGGGGGGCATCATCCTCACCGCCGCGGGGCTGGGGTTCCTAGGCTTCGGGGCCCAACCACCCACGCCGGAATGGGGTGTGATGGTCTCCGACGGGCGGAACTTCATGCCCCACGGCTGGTGGGTCTCCACTTTCCCCGGCCTGGCCATAATGATCACGGTCTTGGGGTTCAACCTCCTGGGGGACGGGATCCGGGATATCCTCGATCCCAGGATGAGGTAGGATCGTGTTTCTTCCAAATTGGTTGACCGCTTACGATGGCATCCTCCACGCCGAAGGGATCCCCCTTACCCAAATAGCGGGAGATTTCGGCACCCCATGCTACCTCTATAGCACCGCACGCATCCGGGAAAACCTGAAACACTTCCGGGAAGCCTTCGCCGGCATCCCCGTGGAGCTCCATTACGCCGTCAAGGCCAACCCCCTCGGGGCGATCCTGCGCCTTTTGGCCCGGGAGGGCCTCGGGGCCGAGGTGGTCTCGGGAGGGGAGCTTTTGAGGGCCATGTGGGCCGGGTTTCCCCCCGAGAAGATCGTATTCACCGGGGTGGGGAAGGCGGTCTGGGAGCTGGAACTCGCCTTGGAGAAGGGGATCCGGGTGGTGGTGGAGTCCCTGGAGGAGCTCCGCACCGTCGAGGGGATGGCCCGCGAACGCGGCCGCTACGCCCCCGTCGCCCTCCGGCTCAACCCCGGGCTCTCCCCCGAAACGCACCCCCATCTGGCGACGGCAAGGGAAGGGACCAAGTTCGGCCTCGATCCCCCGGGCGCGGAAAGGGCCCTAGAGTCGATCCGTCGCTCCGAAACGCTGCGGCTCGTCGGCCTCCATCTCCATCTGGGTTCCCAGATCCTCGATCCCGAACCGTACGCCGCCGCCTGGGAATACCTCCTGGGGATGTACCGCGGGGCGAGGGAAGCCGGGTTGTCGCCGGAATTCCTCGATTTGGGCGGCGGCTTCGGGATCCCTTACGCCCCGGAAGAGCGGCGCTTCCCCCTAGGGGAGTTGGCGGAGGTTATCCGGGAGAGGATCCCTGAAGGCGTGACGGTCATGTTCGAGCCTGGGAGATCATTGGTGGGCGATGCTGGTATCCTCCTTACCCGTGTCCTCTATATCAAAGAGGTCCACGGCAAGCGGTATGTGGTGGTCGATGCGGGGATGAACGACCTCCTGCGTCCCGCCTTATATGGCGCCCGCCATCGGATCGTTCCCGTAGTGAAGCGTCCGGGGCCGGAAAGGGAGGCGGATATCGTGGGGCCCATCTGTGAAAACGCCGATGTGCTGGTGAGGGAGGCAGTGGTGCCGCCGCTAGAGCCCGGGGACATTTTGGCGGTCTTGGACGTCGGCGCATACGGCTCTTCCATGTCCTCACAGTACAACTCCAGGCCCCGTCCGGCCGAGGTACTCCTCCACTGGGGAAAGGCATATCTGGTGAGGGAAAGGGAGACCATCAAGGACCTGATACGCGGGGAGATCATCCCCGAGTTTTTGCGATGATGTATGTGCGTCCCCCGGTAGCGGATCTTCTGGCGGAGCCCGATCCTCGGGCCGAGCGGATATCGCAGCTTACGTGTTTTACCCCCTGCGAGGTACTCGAAGGGAAAGGCGATTTTCTGTTTGTACACGGCCCCGATGGATACCGCGGCTGGATCCGGGGAAGCCATCTCTTCCCCGGGCCGGTTCCCGAGCCCACCTTCAAGATCGCGTGGCCCATCGTTCCCGTCGAAGACCCGGACACCGGAAAGGAGATCTTCCGGCTGTGCCTGGACACCCGGTTTGCGGGGGAGGCTTTTGAAGGGGGGATAGAGCTCCGGCTTCCCACAGGCGCGGTGGGATCGGTACCGAAGGGAGCCGTAAGGCCAGCCTCTTGGCAGGGCAC
>JALVLL010000219.1 GCA_027027485.1 Candidatus Bipolaricaulota bacterium
CCTCCGTGGTCCCTTGGGAGGAGGAAGGCTACCCCCAAAGCCTCAAGGATCTCCCGGATCCACCCTTAGTGCTCTATGTGCTGGGGGAGATCAGGCCCGAGGACTGGCGGGCCATCGCCGTGGTGGGCACGCGCCGCGCCACTAGCTACGGGAGAATCGTGGCCCAGTCCCTCTCCCGGGAGCTCGCCTCCCGGGGGATCACGGTGGTCTCGGGGATGGCGCCGGGGATAGACACCGCGGCCCACCGGGGCGCCCTGGAGGCGGGGAGGACCATCGCCGTGCTGGGGACCGGGATCGGGAGGCCCTACCCCGCCGGGAGCTCCTCCCTCATCGAACGCATCGCCTCCCGGGGCGCCGTGATCTCGGAGTTCCCCTGGGAGCGAGAGGGGTCCAAATGGACCTTCCCCAAACGCAACCGCATCATCGCCGCCCTCTCCCGCGGGGTGGTCGTGGTGGAGGCGCCGGAGCGCTCCGGGGCCCTGATCACCGCCGAGATCGCCCTGGAGCTCGGGAGGGAGGTCTTCGCCGTCCCCGGACCCATCACCTCCGGGGTCTCACGGGGAACGAACCGCCTGATCCAGGACGGGGCGAAGCTCGTCGCGGGCGTGGAGGACATCCTCTCCGAGTACCCCGAGTGGTCCACGGCGAAACCGGGCGGAACCGAAATCGAGCTCGACCCTGAATCCGCGGCGGTGTACGAGGCCCTGGGCGGGGAGCCCCTGACACCGGAGGAGGTATCCCAGCGGACCAGGATCCCCTATCCCGCGGTGGCCCGGGCGCTCCTCGAGCTCTCGCTTTCGGGGCTCGTGGAGGAGATCCCAGGGGGCCGCTACATGCGGAAGGCCTTGGGATAGCCATGGGGAAAGCGCTCGCAAGCTCGCTCACGGTGGGGCTCCTCATCGCGGCGGGGTATCTCTCCCGTCGCCTTGGGATCCTCAGGGCCGGTGACGAGCGCGTCCTCAACGGGTTCGTGTACTTCTTCGCCTTCCCCGCGTTCCTCCTCCTGAAGCTCTCGGGGGTGGAGTTCGACGCCCATACCCTGCGCTTCCTGGCCGCCGGCGCCGCCCCAGTGGGGCTGTTGTTGACCTTCCTTTTGGGCGCCAAGGTCGTGTTCCGCCTCAGGCGGGACACCTTCTTCTTCCTCTCCGCGGGGAGCGTCTTCGGGAGCCTCGCCTTCTTCGGGATCCCCTTCATCGAGGTGGCCATGGGGGAGGGGGAACCGGTGGAGCTCGCGGTGGCCATGATCGCCGCGGTGGCGCCCCTAACGGTGGGGTTGGTTTTGGTGCTCCTCGAGCTTTACGGCATGGAGGGGATCCCGGTGCGCCGGGCGGTGTGGGACGTCTCGGTGCGTTTCTCCCGCAACCCCCTCATCCTCTCGCTCCTCGGGGGGATAGCCCTCTCGGTCGCCGGCGTTCAGCTTCCCCCCTTCCTGCGGAAGGCCCTGGACCTTCTGGGAGGGGCGGCGGCCCCGGTGGCCCTGTTCTCCTTGGGGGTGTTCCTGTATGGGAGGCGCTACCGGAGGTTACCTTTCGCCTTCGGGATGGCCTCCCTGAGGCTTCTCCTCCTTCCCGGCCTCACCCTTATGCTTTCCCTGGCCCTGGGGCTCGATCCCCTATCCCGGGAGGTCGCGGTCCTCATGAACGGGACCCCGGTGGCGGTGAACATGATCGTCCTGAGCGCCCGCTACGGGTTCTTCCCGGAGGAGATGGCGGCCCTGATCCTGGCTTCTTCCCTGGGGGCCATCGTCACCATGAACCTCTGGTCGTTCCTCGTGTGAGCGCCGATTCTTTCCCCGCACGCCGATTGGGGGCAAGATATAGCCGCAATGGTCGCGATCCCCAAGGACTCCATGTACCACAAGTTCAGGCTGTACGGGTTCCTAAAGAACCTCCGGTTCTTCGACCCCTTCATCGTGCTCTTTTTCCGGGAGATGGGGCTTTCGTTCCTGGAGATCGGGGCCCTGTTCTCCATCCGGGAGATCGCCACCAACCTCCTGGAGGTGCCCACCGGGGTGGTGGCCGACGCTTTCGGGAGGCGGAAGGCGATGCTGGCCTCCTTCTCAAGCTACATCCTCTCGTTCCTCATCTTCTACCTCGCCCCGGGGTTCTGGACCTATGCCCTGGCCATGGTGCTCTTCGCCTTCGGGGAGACCTTCCGCTCCGGGACCCACAAGGCGATGATCCTGGAGTACCTGCGCCTGAAGGGGATCGAGCATCTGAAGGTACATTACTACGGCCACACCCGGGCCGGATCCCAGCTCGGCTCCGCCCTCGGGGCCCTGATCGCCGCGGGGCTCGTCTTCTATTCCGGTTCCTACCGGATCGTCTTCCTCGCCTCGGTGGTACCGTATGTCCTGGGGCTTTTCCTCTTCCTCACCTACCCCAGGGAGCTGGACGGGGAGGTGGTGAAGGTCACGGGGGCGTGGGGGAAGAAGCTCTTGGAGCGCCTCGCCGTCACCGGCCGGGGGTTCATCTCCATGTTTAGGGATCCCCATACCCTGAAGGGACTTCTGCATTCGGCGGTCTTCGATGGGACCTTCAAGGCCACCAAGGACTACCTGCAGCCCATCCTCAAATACCAAGCCCTTTCCCTGCCCCTTTTCATCTCCCTCTCCCCGGACAAGAGGGCGGCGGTGGTGGTGGGCGTGATCTACTTTTTCCTCCATCTGGGCACCTCGTTCGCCTCCCAGAACGCGGGCCGGATCCAGGAAAGGATGGGATCCCTCTCGCGGGCAGTGAACCTCTCTTACCTATTGGGGATGGGGCTCCTGTTGCTGGCGGGCATCGG
>JALVLL010000220.1 GCA_027027485.1 Candidatus Bipolaricaulota bacterium
CCCTCCGGTTGAACTCCTCCACCTCTCGTACCAACTCCTCCCAGCGGGAAAGCTCCCGGGCCCTGTGGATCGCGTCGATGAGGCCCACCGACTCGTCCAGGAGCTGGTCCGTGGAGGTGCGGTCCCCGACCCGCAAGGCGTTCACTTCCCTGAGCTCCAAGGGGTCCATGCCGAGGCGACGGGCGAGCTCCTCCATTTGGGACTCGTGAGCGAAGATGACCTGCGGCGAGCCGAACCCGCGGAAGGCGCCGCACGGGACGGTGTTGGTGGCCACGGAATACGCGTCCACCTTGACGTTGGGGATCCGGTAGGGGCCGGCGGCGTGGATCAGGCCCCGCCAGAGGACCGCTGAAGACAGGGTCTGGTAGGCGCCGGAGTTGTAGTAGAACTCCACCTCCACCGCCACCAGGGTCCCATCCCGCTTGGCTCCGGTCCTGTAGCGAATCACCCCGGGATGGCGCTTGGAGGTGGTCTCGATGTCCTCCTCGCGGTCGAAGACCACCTTCACGGGACGGCGAGATTTCCAGGCGAGGACCGCCGCCATGGCCGCGACCTGGGAGGGGACGTCCTCCTTGCCGCCGAAGCCCCCGCCCGTCGCGGTCTGCACCACCCTCACCTTTGAGAGGGGAAGCCCCAGGACCGCCGCCACCGCGTTCTGCACGTAGAAGGGGCATTGCAGGGTCCCGTAGATGGCCATCCCCCCGTCCTCGGGGACGGCGATCACCCCCTGGGGCTCTATGTAGAGATGCTCCTGGTAGCCGACACGGTACTCCCCCTCCACGATCACGTCGGCCTCGGAAAAGCCCCGCTCCACATCGCCTTTGCGGATCACCATGTGGTTGAAGATGTTCCCTTCCTCGGCGGCCTCGGGGACGGCCACTTGGGGGGCACCGGGTTTTATCGCCTCTAGGGGATCGAATACCGCAGGGAGCTCCTCGTACTCGACCTCGGCGAGCCCCGCTGCCTCGTAGGCCGCTTCCCTGGTCTCCGCCGCAAGAAGCGCGATGGGCTCACCCACGTAGCGCACCACATCGTGGGCCAAAAGGGGCATATCCCGGTAGATCACCGGGACCACGTTCTCCCCGGGGATATCGGCGGGGGTGACCACACAGATGACCTTGGGGTGGGAGATGACCTTTGAAAGGTCCAAGCGTTTTATCTTCCCATGGGGAACGGTGGAGCGGATGGCCTTCCCGTAGAGCATCCCGGGGAAGGAAAGGTCGTCGGCGTAGCGTGCCTCTCCCTTGACCTTGGCCTCGGCATCGGGCCTTTTCACCGGAGCTCCGACGATCCTTGTCTTTTCCGCAAGCTCGATCCCGGTCTTCACCTCGCGCTCCTTTCCGTGATTTCGGCGGTATTTTACCGTGGGACGCGGAAAGCCTTTTCGGGAGACCCTGGAGGGGAGCGATGGCTATAGGGATCGGTGGTTCTGCGAGAGCCGGTGTAACCCGAAGGGACTCCTCCGGGGCCTTGGGGCCATCAGCGAGGCTGTGATCGGGGTAAAAACGATCTTTCCATGGGAGTCTCGAGCCGAACCGTGCCGTGGATGTGAGGCTGTCGCGACACGGGGAGGTGTGTTATCCGGGATGGAACCCATGGGATCCGCGAGGGGAGTCCTCCGGCCCGAGGCGTTGGTGGTGATCCCGGACTTATTTCAGCGGGCTTCTAGCGGGGTTCAAGGCGCTGATCGACCGGGCCCAGTTCATCTATTTCCGCCGCCTCCGAAGGAAGGGGCCCCCACCCGGGGAGATGCGGGGCATTGCCCGCGTTCTCCCCGGCGGACCTCCCTAGCCAGTTCGAAAGCCCCCACACCCAGATCGAACGGCTCTTCACTAGAGCTCCTTTCAAAAATGGTGGAGGCAGGTAGAATGGGGAGTTATGAGGGGCACAGAACTGACCGATGAGCAGTGGGAAAGGATCCGACCCCTTCTCCCCCCACCCCGCAAAGGGAGGGGCCGTCCGCGGGCGGACGACCGGAAGGTCCTCAACGGGATCCTGTATGTGTTGAGGACCGGGCGCCGCTGGGAGGATATCCCCAGGGAGTATGCTTCCCCTGCCACCTGCTGGAGGAGGCTGCGGCAATGGGAGAGGGATGGGACCTGGGAGCGGATCTGGAGGACGTTGCTTTCCACCCTGGATGAGGAGGGGAAGCTGGAGTGGTCCCGGGCCTTCCTCGACGGGAGCTTCATCCCAGCAAAAAAGGGGGATCGGCGGTAGGGATAACAAAGAGGGGCAAGGGGACCAAGTTGATGGTGGTGGCGGACGGGAATGGGTTACCGATGGGGGTCCATTTGGCCAGCGCCCGGCCTCACGAGCTGACCCTGGCCCGGGAGGCTTTGGAGACGGTGAAGGTGCCGCGTCGGCGGGGGCGTCCCCGGAAGCGTCCCCGGGAGCTGGTGGCGGACAAGGCCTATGACAGTGAGGAGTTCAGGGGATGGCTGAGGAGGAAGGGGATCAAGCCCACGATCCCGCCCATCGAGCGAAAGGGGAAGCGGGGGCGTTCGTTGTGAGTAGGGCCGGGCTACCGGGAGAGGTGGAAGGTGGAACGGCTGTTTGCCTGGCTGGGGCAGTTCCGACGGTTGGTGGTCCGCCATGAACGTCTGGTGGAGGTGTTCCGTGGCTTCGTCTTGGTGGCTTTTATCCTCATCTGCCTCAGACAATTTTGAAAGGAGTTCTAAATTAGGTGGAACTCATTTCCAATGGGCACGTGGTATCTCAAACGGGGAAAGACTGGATTTTTGTAACGTGTACTAGTATACTAGTACACACCATGAACC
>JALVLL010000221.1 GCA_027027485.1 Candidatus Bipolaricaulota bacterium
AAACGAGGGATACCCGCCCTTCGGCGGCTGAGCCAAAAAGGGGGGCGCCCTTCGCGGGCGCCCCCTTTTTCACCCGCGATGCCCATGCGGAGGAAGAGGACAGGCGACGCCCTCGCGGCCCTGGGGTTTCTGTCGCCCTCCCTGCTCCTCCTCACGGCCTTCCTGGTCGCCCCCTTCGTCATGGCGGTGGTCCTCTCCTTCACCAACCAGCGGCTCATAAGCCCGCTGCCCACGCGGTTCATCGGGCTGAGGAACTACACCCGCCTCTTTTCGGATCCCGATTTCTGGACTGCCCTGCGGAACACGGCCCTCTTCGCGGCGGTGGTGGTCCCCCTGCAGAGCGGGCTGGCCCTCTTTTTGGCCACCCTCATCAACCGCAGGATCCGGGGGATCAACTTCTTCCGCGGGGTCTATTTCATGCCGGTGGTTATCACCATGGTGGTCGTGTGTGTGATCTGGTACTTCCTCCTCCTTTACCCCGAGGGGCTGTTGAACGCGCTGGTGCGGGCGGTCTCCTTCGGCAAGCTCGGCCCCTACGATTGGTTGCGTGACAGGCGGCTCGCCATGCCGACGATAATCCTCATCTCCATCTGGCAGGGGGTGGGGTTTCAGATGGTGATCTACCTCGCCGGCCTCCAGGATATCCCCCGGGAACTCTACGAGGCCGCGGTGATCGACGGGGCCAACCCGTGGCAGCAGTTCTGGCACGTCACCATGCCCGGGTTGCGCAACGCCCACATATTCGTCCTCGTCACCACCACGATCCTCGCCTTCAAGCTCTTCACCCAGGTGGAGGTCCTGACCCAAGGAGGACCCCTCGGGGCCACGAACACCCTGGTGCGCTACATCTTCGTCTCCGGCTACCGGGAGCTCAAAGTAGGTTACGCTTCGGCCGCCTCGGTGATCTTCGTGCTCATCGTGCTTTCCATCTCCCTCATCCAGCGGAAGCTCTTCGTGGAGGAAAGGGAGATAAGGTGAGGAGGACGGGGTATCTCTGGCTATATCCGGTGCTTATCTTCTTCGCCCTGATCTTCATCGCCCCGGTGGAGGTGATGTTCGTCACCTCATTCAAGGGGGACGAGCTCGGGATCCTCCGGGAGATGACCTCCTTCCGGGCCTTCTGGGTGGCACATCCTTCCCTGGAGAACTACGCGGCGGTGCTCTCGGGGGAGGCCCTGGGGGGCACGCCCTTCACCCGCTTCCTCTTAAACACCGTCCTCATCGTAGGGAGCATCGTCGCCGGGGGGATAGCGGTGAACAGCATGGCGGCCTTCGCCCTCGCCCGGCTCAGGTTCCGGGGGAGATCGTTTTTGGTTTCGCTGGTGGTGGCTTTGATCATCCTCCCCTTCGAGGGGCTGGCGGTCCCCCTTCTCCTCATTGTCAACCGCTTCGGCTGGCTGGACAGCTACCACGTCCAGATCGTCCCCTTCATCGCCCATCCCTTCTCCATTTACCTCTTCTACCAGTTCTTCACTAAGATCCCCCGGGAGCTCGACGAGGCGGCCCGGGTGGACGGGGCGAGCCCGTGGCAGGTCTACTGGAGGATCGCACTCCCGCTCTCCATGCCCGTGATCGCCACGGTGGCGATCCTGCAGTCGCTGGAGTACTGGAACTCCTTCCTCTGGCCCCTCATGGTGACCCGGGGGCCGGAGTACCGGCCGCTTTCCGTGGCCATGAACAACTTCTTCGGGCAGTACCCCCGTTACTGGGGGGACGTGATGGCGTTCGCGGTGTTGACGTCCATGCCGATCCTGCTCGTCTATCTCCTGTTCCAGCGCTGGTTCATCCAGAGCGTGGTGCGCTCCGGGCTCAAGGGCTGAGCCCATGGTATAATTCCATCCGGGATGGAAATAAAGGGGGTGCGTAAGGGGGATAGCCTCCTGCTCAGGGACCACAACCGCGCCCTCCTCATCAATCTGCTCCGCTCCCGGGGATCCCTCTCCCGGGCCGAGCTCTCCCGGATCACCGGCCTCGCCCCCTCGGCCCTCTCCCGGCTCTCCTCACAACTTCTGGCGGAAGGGATCGTGGTGGAGGTGGGAAAGGGGGAGAGCGGGAGGGGTAGGCCGCCGATCCTGCTTTCCCTGAACCCCGATTACGCCTCCTCCATCGGTGTGAAGATCGAGGCCCGGGGGATCCTGGCCGCCAGGGTGGACATCACCGGGAGGGCCCGCGACGAGGCCGAGATCCCCTTCTCCGAACCAAGCCCCGATAAGGTCCTCTCCGCCGCCGTGGAGGCGATCTCCGGGGTATGGAAGGGAAAGGTCCTCGGGATCGGGGTGGCGGTCTCGGGGTTCGTGGACTCCACCCGCGGGGTGTGCCTTTTCTCGCCCATCCTGGGATGGCGGGGGGTGGAGGTATCGGCGCCCCTCAAGCGGCGCTTCGGGGTCGAGGTCCACGTGGAGAACGATGTCAACGCCCTCACCCTGGCCGAGGCGAGGTACGGCGCGGGGAAGGGCCATTCCGATTTCGTCTGCGTAACGGTGGGCGAGGGATTGGGTGCGGGTATTGTGATCGGGGGAAGGCTCTACCGCGGTGCCTTCGGCGGGGCCGGGGAGTTCGGCCATACCCTGTTCGACCCATCCGGCCCGCGATGCCGCTGCGGCGAGCGGGGCTGTCTGGAGCTCTTCGCCTCCGATCGCTTCCTCGTCCGCCGCGCAAAGGGGATCGGGACCACCCTGGAGGGGCTTTCCGAGGCGGCACGGGGCGGCGATCCCAGGGCCACGGAGATCTTCCGCGAGCTCGGGAGGAACCTGGGATACGGCCTCAAGGACCTGGTG
>JALVLL010000222.1 GCA_027027485.1 Candidatus Bipolaricaulota bacterium
ATTCCCTCAGGGGTAGCCCCGAACTCGGTGACGCTCTCGAAGCCCACTTTCCCGAAGGATCCGGTCACCCTCAGGGCCGCGCCCGAAGCTGGCCCCCCGAGCACCGCGTCGGATAGCTGGGCGGCGTAGAAGGCGAGCTCGAGCCCCGCGAAGCTCATCTTGAGGACGAGCTCGTCGTAGATGAAGTCGATGGTGGAGGGGCCGAAGAGGATCTTACCCTCTACGGAAAGCGGGCCGAAATCCCACGTGGCGGAGAACTCCTGCCACACCCACGTATCCCAGTGGATGATGGAGGTGCTCTCCAGGGAGAACCCGGAGATCTCCCCGCCGAGGAGGAGCTCCGCCTCCATGGTCGGCGAGGGAAGGAGGGAGAGGCCGAGCTCGAGCGAACCGTAAGCGAAGGTCGCAAGGCCGAGGACCACCACGAACGCTGTCGCAATAAACGCGCGCATACGCCTCACCTCGCGTAATAGGTCGGCTGGGCGAGATCGAAATCCACCGGCTCGTTATCCACGTCTATGAGGGCGATCTTGTTTTCATCGAAGGCGATCTCGCCCGGTGCGATCTCGTCGAGGGCCCTGAAGGTGATCACGGCGATGGGACCCGAGGTGATTCCCTGGGAGGAGATGGTGGAGATAACGAAGCCCCCTTGCCCGCCGGCGAACTCCTGCGCCAGGACCACGTATCCTGAGAGCCCCTCCACTTTGATGTCCGCCATCTTCGCCTCGGGGTAGGTTATCCCGCCCAACGTCACGCCCAGGGCCCCAACCCCTTTAGGGAGATCGGCCACCGATACCACCATCTCGCCCCGTTCACCTTGGACCGTTGGGGGGCCGAAGACCAAGCTTGGGGCTTTTGGGGCCCAAAAATGAGCACACCCGAGGAGAACGAAGGCCAACGTCCCCAAAACTGCTGCCCCTCCCCACCTTATGGCCCGCATCAATCACCTCCTAAGAAGAACTCCGCATACTTGGAAACGTCGTCCATATCCACGTCGCCGTCGCCGTCGATATCAGCCCTTGGGTCCCAGGGGATACAGCCTTTAACCATCAAGTGCACCAGTCGCACGTCATCGAGGCCAAGGGCGCAATCCCCTGTTAGGTCATGGGGAAAGCAAGCGTTCAGGGTGGGCCCGAACTCCGAGGTCCCGGCCCCGGAGAGGGTGGTGGTCCCGCTCAAGAGGAGCTCGGGACCAATGGGTACCCCCAGCGGCCCCACCGTTCCCGCGAAGCTCCCAGCGGATCCCACCGTGAGGCTTCCGAGGTACTTCCAGCCTTCGCCGTAGGTTTTGCCGCCGTACGCGTTTCCTGTGTGGTCATCTCCATTGATTCCATTGGTCACCAAGAAGATCTCCACCGTGGCCCCGGCGAAGGCGTTACTTCCCCCGGTGTTCTCGGGGCCCACGAACCCCTCCACGTAGATGGTCCCGTCGGGGTTCGTGCGCGCTCTAGTGATCACTGGGTAATCCACTCCACGGTTGGGGCTTCCCAGGGCACCGTCGTTGGGGGTTACCCCATCGGCTCCGAGGTCTATTCCTAGGCCAGCGTTTTTATAGAGGGAGTTGCGGGAAATGACGTTGCCATAGCTTTTGCTGTCGATCACTGCAACCCCTACGCCATTTCCGGTGATCTCGTTTTCGGATACGGTGTTCCCGGTGCTCCCAGCGTCGATGGCAACGCCGTAGACGGTGATATCGCCGGAGACGTTATCACGGATTACATTCCCGCGCACGATGTTGTTGTCGGCATTGTAAAGGCCGATGCCGGTCCCGTACCCCACATCTCCGTATGGACCTGTCGTGGCGCCACCGTTTTCCTCCACCAGGTTCCCTACCACCTCGTTGTACTCCGCCGAAGGATAACTGGGCCAGCTTGCAAGTAGTATCCCCGAGATCTTGTTCCCCCGGACCACGTTGTCCTGGATTGTGTTATGGTCACAGGCGTAGCCGATCCAGATCCCCGCGTAGCCGTTGTCCTCCACTACGTTCCCGGAGATGGTGCTGTAGTCATTGTCCCAAGCGAAGCCGATCCCATTTATATCGTTGTCGTGAAGGTAACAGTTTCTAATCTCGTTGTAGCTGCTCCGGGCCCAATAATCCTGGAAGTAAATCCCCGAGTGGTTGTTGTTGTAGGACTCCACCCGTTGGATCAGGTTGTGGTGCGAGCTCCAGTAGAGCTCGATCCCCAGGTGGAAGTCGTGGATCACGAGATCCTGGATGGTGCAGTAGTTGGCGCCTGACATGCGGATGCCGCGATTGGGAGTGTCCGGACTGATGCTCCGGTTTCCCATGAACTCCAGGTTCTCCACGGTGACGTGGGCGGCAGACAACAGGATGGTCATGGCGTCGTCCGGTAGATCCCGGGAGTCCAAGAGCACTACCTCGCCTGTGGGCGTGAGGTCCCAGTCGAGCACCCTCCCGTCTAGGTGGGTGTAATCGCCGGTGATGCCGTAAGAAGGGTGGGCTTTTCGGTTGTAACCGCCTCCGCAATTCATCCAGAGATCCGGGTCTACCCGGATGGTGCGGGAATAACCGGGCCCGTGGGCCAGGACGAAATAGCTTCGGTCGGGGCCGGAGATGGCTCGGGCGTTCTCCAGGAACTGTCGCAACGTTCCTTGCGCGGAGCGGCCGGTGCCGCTGGTTCCGTCCTCGTCCACGTCCCGGGTGTTCACGATCACTTCGAAGCTGAAGCCGAACAAAAGATCCGACCTCCCAAATTCGTTATAAACTTTCAGATCGACGGTGACCCAGTGTTCGTAGACTTCATTTGCGAAATCATCGCTCACCTCGGGATCGCGTCCCCCGAACATCTTCACGGTGGGCCAGGACCTTAGGTCTTCGTCGTAAACGCTCTGGTATGTCTCCTCGGCCCAGATATCGTCCTCGCTGTAGCCCGGCTCCAGCCTGCGCGAGGAAATGAGGCTACGTGAATCGACGGCCACGAAAAGGAGATCGCTTCCGCATCCGCTTGGGCTTAGCGAGAAATGTCCTGTACCGTCGGTAACGGTGCTGGCGCACTCTTTGTCTCCCGGATCTAAGACACCAGTACCGTTGGCATCCCAGAACAGGTAAACCTCTGCCCCAGGAATAGGTCTATCCTCGCCGGAGTTACCTCCCAAGGGGGCCAGGTCTTCATACACATAGCCCGTGATCTCAAGGCCCTGAGCAAAGCCAGCGGCCCAAAGCGCCATCCCCAAAAGGACAAGGATCGCCTTCCGCCCCATTTCCTCACCCCTTTCGTCGCCTCATCCCCTCAGGACAAGCTGCGCACAGATCGTGACGTCGTCCATATCCACGTCACCGTCGCCGTCGAAGTCGGCCCGCATGTCCGGAGGCAGACACCCCGCAGCCATGAGGTGCACTATCCGGACATCTCCCAGATCCAGTACACAGTTTCCATTGAGGTCATGGGCGTAGCAAGAGATGCGCGTTACAGTGGGATCGTCGGAGGCAGGGGTGTTCGGGTCGTCGGTGGGATCATCCGGGAAGTTGCTCCCCGAGACCAAGCCTTGGTTGGCGACTTCCTCCACGTAATCCACGATCTCGACGTAAAAGACGATGGCCACCGACTCCCCCGGATCCAGGCCTCCCACCGTCACCTCAAGGCTCCCGCCGGGGCCAGGACCACACGAGGTGATCGTGCCCTTTGTGGTCGAGGGAGCGTACGGATCTTCACACAAAAGGGCCGTATGCGGATCAACCATGTCAGTGAAGAGCACCTCCAAGGCCGGGCCGGCGCCGACGTTCTTTATCGTCACGGTGTACCTGAGGATATCCCCGGGACTGGGGACACCGTTCCCGTCCCTGTCCTCCTCTAGCTCGTCCACCTTGGGGTCCTCAAGTTTGGCCAGAAGGACGTTATTGGTGCAGGTGGAGGAGTTGTCCGAGGGGTCGGGATCGGCCTCGTCGGCGGAAACCGAGGCGGTATTGGGCGAGACCGAGGTGACACCGGCCCCCACATCGGCCCGGATGTAGACCGTCACCGTCCCGCCAGCGTTCAACGTCCCCAGGTTCAGGCTGCCGGTCCAAGGGTGCCAGCTGGCGTGGTCGTAGCTCCACTCGGGGCTGGAAAGCTCGGAAGGGATCGTGTCGGTGACCGTCACGTTGTGGGCCGCCGAAGGCCCGTCGTTCGTCACCCCGATGGTGTAGGCCAGCTGGTCGTCCAGCCCCGGGACAAGGTCGTGACAGGTCTTTCTGATCGAGAGGTCCGTGCCACATGATTCGATGGTGATCCTGTAATCCTCCACCTCGCCGATTCCCTTGATCCCTGTGGCATCGGATGTGGAGATGCTTTCGGTGCTCAGGCGCAGGCGCACATAGGTGTCGCCCCCGGAGGTATCAGCAGGCAGCGAGGACCAGGTGAGGGTCACCGGGCCCGAGGTGCCATCGGTAACGGTCACAAGGTCCGAAGCCTCGTCATCGTCGAACGTCCCGTTCCGGTCGAAGTCGATCCAGCCCCGGAGGTGGGCATTCCCTCCCGAGTTGTTGGTCACGGAAACCTGGATGCTGTAAGAGTCGCCGCATTCCCTTATGGTGGGGAAGAAGGAGACGCCGTCCTCGTCGTCGTTCCCGTCGGTATCGTCTCCGTCGGCGTCGGTACTGTATTGGGAGGCGTCCTCGTAATCCGGCATCGCGGAGCCCATGTACAGGCTTGTATCCATGGCGCTCCCGGCGTCGCCGTAGGAAGAGGGGGCATCCCCGAAGTCGATCCCATTGTTGTTGACTCCAACGCTGCTTACCCGGGGATTTGCGTCGCAGGAGGTATCGTCGGTATCCCGGGTGACCGGGCCGGGAGCGGTGTCGGAGGTGGTGAGCTCCCAATCGTCCTTGGAGTCGGAATAGGTGCCGTTAGGGGTAAGGGAGATACTCTGGCCTTTGTCCGCTCCCGATGGGGCGTTGTGGTCGATGTCACCGTCCCAGAACCCCGGGGGAAGGTATGATTGGTCGTTTATGCTGTTATCGCTTCCGTAGGCCACATAGTCCACGATCTTCCCTTCACCATCGAAGAGCCAGACGTCATCGCCCTTATCGCGGAGCTTACAGTTCGTCCTCACATAGAACTGGGCCGCCGCCCCGGGGGCGTTCTTCAGGTCCGATCCCGTGTCCTCACCTATCCAGATGACCACGTAGTCGCCGGCCCTGAAGTAGCTTTCCGCGGGGAAGGTGAAAGAGAATCCGCCCGTACCGTCGGTATCCCCGCTTATCACGTTCCCGTCGGAGATGATCCAATCGGATATATCCATATCCCGGCGGAAGTAGAGCTCGATGAACTCGTCGTTGCTCCTCCGGCTACACCTCCCCCCACAGGTCTGCCGGTAAAGGATCTCGTTGATCACCACCGTCCCGGCGTAAGGGGAGGGGCTAAGCCGGGTTAGCTGGGCGTACTGATAGCGATCCCAGCCCGAGCCGGGGGGCGATTCTATCGCCCCGCCGATCTCACCCGCTGGATCTGGATACTGCCCGTTGTAGGCGTATTCGGCTCTATAGCTCGTCCCCTGGATATAAACGTAATGAGGCGTGTAATCGATAAGGTTTCCATCGTTCAGAATTCTCCTCTCGGGAATCAGAAAATAGGTCAGTTCGTGGTCGATATCGAAACCGCTCGGTCCGTAATTTCCGTTTGAATCATATGTCGATGAAGTCAACATCCAGCTTCCATCGTTCGCCTCGATTACTGCCGTCTCACCTGTGACGCCATTTCCGTCCTGATCCACGACCTTAACGTAACCGTACCAATCCTGCTGGATATGACATACATCATCATCGCTCCAGGAGTTGGCGCCGTAAAGTGAGCGTATATCGCCTAAGGGTGTATCGACGGCATAGATCCCTACGCCGACACTGTTGCCGATAACCTCCAGGCCGTTTCCACCGATGGTGTTCCCGCTTATCGTCATCGAGGGTCCATCGCTCAGGACATCGTCGTCGTAAGTCGAGGGGGCATCGTCGTCGCTGAAGTAGACGGCGAGCTTGATCCCGTTCTCGTGGTTCCCGATGACCGTGTTTCCGGTGATATCGGGCGAGGAGCCGATACAGTAAATCCCGTTACCGATATCGGCACCATCCACTCCGTTCTCGGTGATTCGGTTATCGGAGATCGTCGTCACACCCTCGGAGCGGGGAGCGATGTGACGCAGGAGTATCCCTTCGCCGTGGTTGTTTTCGACGTCGTTCCGGTCTATTACAGTCCCCGCGGGACCGCTTATCGGAGGTCCCAGCTGCAGGTCGTAGTTATGGATGGCATCGGTGTAGGCATTCATTATCGCTATTCCCCCGCTGTTATGGGAAATCTCGCCGTCATTGGCGGCATTGTTTCCGATGATTTCGTTGGAGTTGGTCCCATCGCCCACGATCTGAATGCCATCATATCTGTGGTATTGGATTCTGTTCCCCGGACCGATGGAGTTGTTCTGTGCGCCGTCGGTGACGATCACCCCTGTGTTGTCGTAGCCCACCGCTGGCCTGGTGTAGGTTCCGCCCAAGATCCAGTTATGACGCACGGTGTTGTAATCCGTGCCGCTTCCCGAGACGAGCACGTTTTGGTATCGGTTGTAGCAGATGACGTTGTTGTCGATATCGTTGTGTTGGGCGCCGTTAAATATCGCTACGCCGGAGTTCCCGTTGGGCGCGGGATCGGGGTAGAAACCGCTGTATTGATAAAATCCGATCCAGTTGGCGGTAACGGTGTTGTAATCCGTTCCGGGATCGCGGATCAAAACGCCTTCTTGCCCGTTGGAATAAATCCTGTTGTTTTCGATCGAAACGTGCATCGGTGAGCCGCTTCCCGACTCGAGGAGGATCCCTTGGGCATAGTTCCCGTGGATCTCGTTGTTGTAAACCCGAACCGTGTATCCCAGACCTCCTGGGTCTTCCACCACGCCTTGGATGAGGATCCCAACACCGTTTATCCCCGCCTCGCTGTTATCGTAAATGTTGTTGTTCTGGATCAAGGTGTTTCCGGGTCCCGCCGTGTCTCCGCCCAGAACGTAGATCCCCCCGCCGTCGTTATAATAGATATCGTTGCTGTCTATGTTCGTCCCGTCGGTCCCGTCCCCGTAGACGAGAATCCCGCTTCCCGCGGCGACGCCGAAGTGGGCCTTGCCGTTGTCCTCGACATCGTTGTTGTGAATGTAGGTGTCGGTGGCCCCGTTTTGGACGATGATCCCATGGCCGTCATTTTCGTGGACATAGTTGTTTTCCATAGTGGTGTTACTGCTCCCGGTCGTGATCACGATGCCGCTTGGGGCGTAACCAGCGCCGTGCTGCAAGCCATTCCTATAAATCTCACAGCTCTCGATCCGCGAATTCGATGAGTTGTTTTGAACTATGATGCCATAGCCGTCGTTATCGTGGATATAGCAGTTTTGGATTATGTTGTCGCTTCCTCCGTCCACGGTCACCGCGCCGTAACTCGGCGACCCATCGCTCGTCCCCGTTATCTCGACCCCATCGATGGTGTTGTTATCGGCCTGATAGATAAGGATCCCGTGTTCCCGTGCTCCTTGGATCTTCAGCGAACCCGTCCCGGCTTTGATCGCGTTTCCATTCGATGCGATCTGGAAGGCGCTGGCGGCGTTGGAGGCATCGATCGTGATGCTGACGCCGCTGGCGTCAATAGTCGTTCCGCCCTCGTTTCCGATCCAGAGGGGATCAGGATCGGTGTCGGGATCCGTCCCATCGTAGGAGAGCACGATTGTGCTTCCGTCAAGCGCTGCAGCAAACTCAATGATGTCACCGGACACACCATTCCAGTTTGCAACTGTAATAGCTTCCCGCAACGAACAGTCATTGGTTCCCGGTGGAGGACAATCCGTCCAGGGATTATCCAGCTCGTCCACGGCCGTGGTCACGGTGATCGTCCACGGTTGGGCCAAGGCTTCTGGGGAGAGGACGAAGGCGAAGACAGCGAGGACAAGAGGCTTTAACAGCTGCCTTTTGTCGTGAAGGACCGCCAAAAGGGAGCTCGCAGGATACGCTTCCATCCCATCGCCTCCTAAGAGATCATTGTATCACTACATTCGAGGTCGCGGTGAGGTCGTGATCGCGATGTCCCGGGAAAGGATCGCAGTGATCTATTCCTCCGCCACCGGAAATACGAGGCGCGTAGCGGAGGCCATAGCCGAAGCCCTCGGTGTCGAGGCCCGGGATATCCGGGAGATCTCGCTGGGGTCCATAACCGGGGCAAAACTCGTTTTCGTGGGAAGCGGGGTTTACTTCCTCAAACCCCCGCGCCGTATGGTGCGGTTCCTCGAGGGGTTCCCCTCTCTGGTTGGGGTAAAGGCGGCTGTGTTCGGGACCTACGGCGCGTGGCCTTCACAGCTCCCCGTTTTGAGGAGCCTCCTAGAGGAGAAGGGGGCCGAGGTGATCGTGGAGTTCTCCTGCCCCGGCGAGGACCGCCTCACCCTGGGGATCCTCCAGCGCGGAAGGCCCGACGAAAGGGATCTCGAACGGGCCAGGGAGTTCGCCAAGCAGGTGGCGAGGAGGGCGGGCTACAGCTTCCCCGAAAGTTCACTGTAGGCCTTCTTCAAGTTCTCGCGATGGATCCAAAGGCCAAGTCCTCCCATATTTCCCGCGGATATCCCGAATTCCTCGGGATCTAACCGCAACACCGCATCGAGGCCGCTTCCGCGCTCGATCTCCGCGCCGACCCTCTCCCGAAGCATCTCCAGATAGCGGATGTTCCCCTCGATGGCGGCACGGGCGGCCTTACCCTTCAGGGGCCTTCCGTGTCCGGGGATGATGGTCTGTCCCCGGAAGCGTTTCAAAAGGCCCTTCAACGTCCCGAGCAACTCGAAGAGGCTCCCCGAGGCGATCAGGGGGATGGGTATCACCGTGTCTCCGGCGATCCAGACCCCCTTTCCGGGGAGCTCGACCAGTACGCTATCGGGGGAGTGCCCCGGGGTATGGCGGAGGAAGATCTCGGTTCCGGTATCGAGACGGAGCTCTTCCCTGAAAGTGATGTCCGGCGAACGGAGCTCGGGCGGCTCGAACCCGGGCAAAAACCGCGCGAAGAACTCGCGGTCCACCTCCTTTATCTCTTTCCAGAAATCCCAGAAGGAGGCGTGGGCGATGAGCTCGGCCTCGGGGAAATGGACCGTGCCGTAGGAGTGATCACCGTGGGCATGTGTCACGACAACCCGTTTGATAGCGAGCTTCATTTCCCGCGAGAACTCGCGCACCTCCTCCGCCTCGTCCGGGAACACGGGGGATCCACGATGAGGGCCTCCCCGGCGGATGCCTCCACCAAGGTCGAGATGGTTTCCGCAAACCGGGAGCGGAATATCCAGATGCCTTGCATGACGGGTTCGTCCTTCATGTACATCGGGAAAGTTTAGCTCAGGGGGGCGGAAGGGTATCATGGGCCATCGCTTTTTCCCGAGGGGGACAAGATGGTGGTGGAGCTTATCTACGTAACCCCCGATCCAGAGGGGCTCATCGCCCGCTGTGCCCGTGTCTCCCACCGGTCCGAGGCCATGTCTTCCCCGGAGGGTGATCGGGAGCTCGTGCGGAAGCTCATCTCACGGGGGCACGAATCGGTGCTGGAGTTCGCCTCCGCCACGTTTTTGGTGGAGGGGATGTCCCGGGCGGCTGCGAACCAGCTCACACGGCATCGGCTCGCGAGCTTCGTCCAGGAGTCCCAACGATTCGTGGACGTACGGGACCGGGGCCTCGTGCGCCCCCCGAGCTTCACCGACGCCCAGTGGGAAGAGACTGCCGCGCTGCATCGGAGGGCCGTCGAGCTCTACGAAAAGCTCATCGCGGAAGGAGTTCCGAAAGAGGACGCTCGCTATGTACTTCCCATAGGTACAGAAACGGGGCTCGTGGTCTCCGCCACCCTCCGGGAGTGGCGGCACATCACCAGGCTCCGGGGGTCCCGGGCGGCCCAGTGGGAGATCCGCCTTTTCGCCAAAAAGGTCCTCGTGATCTTGAAGGAACATGCCCCCACGGTGTTCGGGGATCTGGAGGTGGCGGGATGAGCTGGTCGATCCTTTCCGATCGTGAAATCAGGGAGCTCTGTGAGCGGGAGCCGCCCATGATCACCCCCTTCGTCCCCCGACAGGAGGGGAAGCCCTCCTACGGTTTGAGCTCCTTCGGCTACGATATCCGCTTGGGAAGGAGGTTCCTGGTGCCCCTGGGCGGGGTGAACGCGGTGCTCGATCCCCTGGCCTTCCCCCGGGACCTATTCCGGGAGATGGAGGTGGACGGGGTTTTCGAGCTCGCCCCCCACTCCCAGGTCCTGGCCGAAAGCATTGAGTGGTTCAATATCCCTGAGGACGTGATGGGGGTATGTTGGGGGAAGAGTTCCTACGCCCGCTGCGGCCTCTTGGTGAACGTGACACCCTTGGAACCGCGGTGGCGCGGAAAACTCACTATAGAATTGGCAAATCTCTCGCCGCTTCCCATAAGGCTCCACATCGGCCAGGGGATCGCCCAGGTGGTCTTCTTCCGGGGACGGCGACCCATGCGCACTTACACGGAGAAGGAGGCCGGCGGGATCTATCAGGATCAGCCGGGGGTCACACCCCCTTCGTGAAGGCGGAGTTGACATCCCGTTTCCGGAGCGAGTAGGATCACAGCGATGAGAAGGGAAACTTTTTACAACCCCACCGCAGGCGCCTTGGCCTTTCCCCAGGTGGTGGACGAGATCGTCTCCATGATGAGGAATGACCCCGAGGCCGCCTATGAGATCATCGTGGGGACCGATTCGCAGACCTATTACAACACCGCCGAGTACGTCTCCGCCATCGTCATCCATCGCCTGGGAAAAGGCGGGCGCTATTTCTGGCAGCGGCGCCGGGAGAGGAACCCCAAGACGATCCGGGAGCGCATCTGGCGCGAGGCCTGGCTTTCCTACGAGCTCGCCCGCAGGTTAATGGAGGCCCTGCAGGAGCGAAGGATTCTCGGATTCCACCTCGAGATCCATGTGGACGTGGGGCGATCCGGCCGCACCCGGGAGCTAGTGGAGGAAGTGGTGGGGATGATCCGGGGGAGCGGCTTCGCCGTGCGCACCAAACCCGAGGCCTACGCCGCCTCGGTGGTAGCGGACAAGCATACCTAATCCTTATCCTCGAAAAGCTCCCGAAGCTTCTCCCTCGCTTCTGGGGATAGCCAGAGTATCATGCCTGTCCTCAGGGCCTCCCGGGCGAGGGGTTGCCCCCGTGCGATCTCTCCCAGGGTATAAGGGAAAAAACCTCTACGGGCACAGGGAACCTGTCCGGAAGATATCGAGGGATGCGAGACAGGGAAGGATCACCGCTTCAGTAAAGGATCAGGAGTATGTCCACGTCGCTTCCGGGAAAGGCCTTCCCCGCCGCGAAGGAACCGAAGACCACCACGCTGGCCACTTCCGGACGCCGTTTGAGCTCCTCTACATATCTCTTGAGGGCATCCCAGATGGCCTTCTCATCCAGCCAGGATATCTCCACAGAACCGTAAGATTTCCTCCGCTCGGCGGATGGCATCTTCGGCCTCCGTTCGGGTGTAGAATCCCGTGGGAGCCTTCGCTCGAGGCCATTGGGATATCGCGTGGGGATGTAGTGTTTATCGAGGATCTTCGCGTTTTCAATCAAACGTTCGGGGATCCCTGTTTCATCGGCTAAGGCCTCGAGAAGGAAACGCACCGCATGTCCCTGGGGGCGCCTTTTCTTTCTAAGACGGCCTTCACCGCCACCTCGGCGGCCTGTTGGGCAGCGAAGCAGGCCCACTCGTAATCCCCTGCTTCAAGGGATTTCCGTGCGTGCTCCAGCTCAGCCTGGGCCTGAACCCACCGTTCCCGAGACCTCTCCATTAGCCCGATCCTCCCTCGGGATCGCCCGTCTCCAGGTACTCCTCGATTTCGAGGACGAGGGTTTCCGTTGGGCCCTCCCATACCGCTTTTACGAGGCCGTCTTTCCCCACGAGGAAGAAAGTCGGGGTCCAACGGATGCGGTAGCGTTCCATCGTCTCCTTCTCCCTCTTCCCGAGGACGACGACGGTGAGCTTGTCCCCGTACTTTTCTTTGAGGTCAGAAAGTTCGTTTCTATCCTCATCGGAAAGCTCATGCCCCTTGTTGAGGACCACCATGGCCACGGGAAGGAGTTTCGTGAAGTCGTCCAGGAAGGCCAGTGACGCGCGACACGCGGGGCAGGTGGTGCTGAAGAAGAAGAGGAGGACGGGCTTCGGGAGGTCCTCGATACCCACTTCCTTCCCTTGTAGGTTTACCCCGCGGAGCTCGGGCGGGGGAGCCCCGAGCAGGTCTTGGGGACGGGGGATTACGAACTCCTTCAGCTCTTCGAGCTTCGTTTCGAGATCGTCCCGATCGAAAGGCCACTTAAGTTTCTCGGAGAAGGTCCCTTCGGCGAAGAGGACTACCGTGGGTGCCACCTCGATATGGAACCATGAGGCGAGGACGAACTGGGAGTCGACGATCACGGGCAAGGGTACTTCCTCCAAGGCCTCCCGGAGCTCGGGCGTCTCCCAGGGGACCACAAGCGCCACTTGGATCTCGCTCTGCGTTTGCCGGGAGTCCCAATCCTCGAGCCAGTCGATGGCCATATCACAGGCCCCACATCCCGGGGCCACCACGAAGGCGAAGCACCACTTTCCCTGGAGGATCCGATCGAAGGGTATTTCCCCACCCCCAAGCAAAGGGAACGCCTGTGAGGCCACCCCAAGTAGGGCAGCGCTCGCGAGGGCCAAAAAGGCTTTCTTCATCCCCTACCTCCCTCTTCGGGTATCTCGAGGATTATAAGGCCTACCTCGGCCGTTCCCCTTCCCACGATCCCGAGCTCCGAGGCCGCGGCGTAGGATAGGTCGATGATACGTCCCGGGATGAAAGGCCCCCGGTCGTTTATCCGGACCACCACGGATTTCCCCGTGGAGAGATCCACCACCTTCACCACGGTGCCGAAAGGCAAGGTCCTGTGGGCGGCGGTGAAGGAGTACATGTCGTAGAGCTCGCCGTTGGCGGTCATCCTCCCGTGGAACTTGGGGCCGTACCAGGAAGCGATCCCCACCTCGTAGAACTCGGGCGAGGGATGCGGGTAAAGAAGGGACCATACCAAGACGGCTCCGAGAAGGACGGCCACGAGGAGGAACTCCCTCAACCCCCATCACCCTCCCTCAGGGGATCCGCCTCTTCCAATAGCTCACCACGTGATCCAGGGCCACGTGGAGGAAGTTGGAGAGGTATACCCCGGCCAAGGCCGCGCCCGCGTAGCTCAATTTCGGCATCCTCCATCCCCCGCGGATCCCGAAGAGGAGGTACAGGATCCCCCAGGCCGCAGCCCCCAGGGCCGCGAGATATAGGACCCGGGTCAGGGGACCGAAGAGGATGGAATGGGAGAGGCCGCGGTGCTTGAAGACCTTGGAGTAGGGGATCCAAAGTATCCTGAGGGCGCCCCAGCGGCGGGCGGTATCGGACCTCTCCAAGTCGAGGTCCGGGCTCAGAAAGAGCGAGACGGCGACATAGGAGAGGGTGAAGATCACGAGCTCCTCCCACGGTACGCCCAGTATCGCCCCCCCAAAAGTCCAGATGGGAAGGGTGGCGATCTCGAACTTGAGGTGCGTGCTCCCGCTGGGCATCGTTTGACCCCTATCGATGGGGCTGTTAAAATTTTAGCAGCTACGCTCTTTTATTGCTAAGTACCCCCTTATCCCAAAAGGAAACGTTAAGGAGGTGAGCCCATGAAAATCAAGCCCCTGGGCAACCGGGTACTGGTGAGGAAGATCGAGCAGGAGGAGCGGAAGCTCCCCAGCGGGATCGTCCTGCCCGAGTCGGTCAAGGATGAGAAGGCCATCCGCGGCGAGGTCGTGGCCGTGGGCACCGCCGAGAAGATCGAGGTCAAGGAGGGCGACAAGGTCCTCGTCTCCGCCTATGCCGGCACCGAGGTCCGTATGGGCGAGGAGAAGTACCTCCTCGTAAAGACCACCGATATCCTGGCCATCATCGAGGAGGAGTGAAAAAGGAGGTGAACGATGGCCGCGAAAGAGGTCATATTCGGTGAGGAGGCCCGCAGGAAGGTCCTGGAGGGTGTGGAGAAGCTGGCCAATGTGGTGCGCGTCACCCTCGGCCCCCGCGGGCGCAACGTCTGCCTGGAGAAGAAGTTCGGCTCCCCCGACATCGTGAACGACGGCGTAACCATCGCCGAGGAGCAGGAGTACAAGGACCCCTTCGAGAACATGGGGGCCCAGCTCGTGAAGGAGGTGGCCTCCAAGACCAACGACGTGGCCGGTGACGGCACCACCACCGCCACCATCCTGGCCCACGCCATGGTGAAAGAGGGCTTCAAGATGGTGGCCGCCGGCGCCAATCCCATTGCCCTCAAGCGCGGGATCGAGAAGGGCGTCAAGGTGGTGGTGGACGAGCTCAAGAAGATGTCCCGGAAACTCACCTCCAAGGAGGAAACCGCCCAGGTGGCCACCATCTCCGCCAACGACCCCGAGATCGGCCGCATCATCGCCGACGCCATGGAGGCCGTGGGCGAGGACGGCGTGATCACGGTGGAGGACTCCGACACCATCGAGACCTACTACGAGATCGTGGAGGGGATGCGCTTCGACCGCGAGTACATCTCCCCCTACTTCGTCACCGACCCGAAGAAGATGGAGGTGGTGCTCGAGGAGCCCTACATCCTCATCACCGACCGCGAGATCAAGAACGCCATGGATCTCATCCCCATCATGGAAAAGGTGGCCCAGACCGGGAAGCCCCTCCTGGTCATCGCCAAGGACGTGACCGGTGAGGCCCTCTCCACTCTGGTGCTGAACAAGCTCCGGGGCACCCTGACCTCCTGTGCCGTCAAGGCCCCGGGCTTCGGCGACCGCCGCAAGGCCATGCTCGAGGACATCGCCATCCTCACCGGCGGCCGGGTCATCTCCGAGGACGCCGGGATGGAGGTCCGCAACGCGACCCTTGAGGACCTGGGCCGCGCCGAAAAGGTCCGGGTCACCCATGAGGACACCACCATCATCGGCGGGAAAGGCGATCCCGAGGCCATCAAGGCCCGCATCGAACAGATCAACGAGCAGATCAAGACCACCGATTCCGAGTACGACCGGGAGAAGCTGGAGGAGCGCAAGGCCAAGCTCGCCGGCGGTGTGGCTGTGATCAAGGTGGGGGCCGCCACCGAGACCGAGCTCGAGGAGAAGAAGCACCGCTTCGAGGACGCCCTGGAGGCCACCAAGGCCGCCGTGGAGGAGGGGATCCTCCCCGGAGGCGGCGTGGCCCTGCTGCGGACCATCCCGGCCCTGGAGAAGCTCGAGAAGGAGCTCGAGGGCGATGAGAAGGTAGGCGTCCAGATCCTCAAGAGGGCCCTGGAGGAGCCCGCCCGGCAGCTGGCGGAGAACGCCGGCTTCGAGGGCGCCGTGATCGTGGAGCAGCTCAAGAAGGAGAAGGGAAACGTCGGCTTCGACGTGGTCAAGGGCGAGTTCGTGGACATGTTCGAGGCCGGGATCATCGATCCCACCAAGGTCACCCGCTCGGCCCTCCAAAACGCCGCCTCCATCGCCGGGATGCTGCTCACCACCGAGGCCCTGGTGGCCGAGATCAGGGAGGAGAAGAAGGAGGGCGCCACTCCTCCGCCCCCCGAGTTCTGAGAGGAGTTGGGCTGGGGAGGGGGCCCCGGGTGACCGGGGCCCCTTTCTCTTTTCGGGTGAATCCCAAGGGTCCCTGGCTTATCCTTTGGCCCCCGGTAGCTTGGTTCGGGAAAATCCGTCCGTTTAGGAGGTGGCGTTGGCGCTCAAAGGGATCTTGGAGCGGGCGCGGGAAGGCGCGGGGGTTCCGGTGGCGGAGAGGGACGTGGAGCGGGCGCTGGCGGCGCTCCTGGCTTCGGAGGATATCTGGCGGGTGATCGACCTCTCCGGGGTACCGGTGATGGCCCTGGTACGGGTGCTTTACGCCCTCAAGGATCTCGGCTACCTGGACTGGGACGGGGGGCGATTGGTTCTCACCCCGAAGGGAAGGGATCTCGTCGCGTCCCTTGGGATCGGCCCGAAGCTCGAACTCAAATGCCCCCACTGCGGCGGGCGTGGCACCGCCCTCGGCCCGGTGGAAAAGATCGCCGCCAAGTTCAGGGAGATCGCCGCGGACCGTCCCGAGGCCATCCAGGACTTCGACCAGGGCTACGTCACCGAGGAGACCACCCTGCACCGGGTGGCCTTCATGTGGTCCCGGGGGGACCTCTACGGGAAGGAGCTCATCGTCCTCGGGGACGACGACCTCGTATCGGTGGCCGCGGGCCTCACCCGAGCTCCGAAGCGAGTGGTGGTCCTGGAGATCGACCAGCGCCTGGTGGACTTCATCCGGGATGTGGCCCGCAAGGAAAATCTCCCCATCGAGGTGAAACAACACGACCTCCGGGAGCCCCTTCCCCCTGATCTCAAGGGCCACTTCGATGCCTTCTTCTGTGACCCCACCGAATCCCTGCAGGGGTTCATGGTGTTCGCCGAGCGGGGGATCGCGGCCCTGAAAGGCCCTGGGGGCGCCGGATACCTCGGCCTCACCCACTGCGAGGCCTCCTACGGGAAGTGGCGGGAGATACAGAGGTTCTTCCTCGAGGCCGGCGCGGTGATCGCCGAGCTCAGGGATGCCTTCAACGACTACGTGAACTGGCCCTATATCGACCACATGCGCTCCTGGCCCCATCTCCCGGTGCAGCGGATCCCCGGCCGCGAGGAGATCTGGTACCGGTCGGCCCTGATCAGGATAGAGCTCGTGGAGGGGTCCCACATCGAGGAGCGCCGCTACGAGGGAGACATCTTCTCCGACGAGGAAGCCGCCACCACCTAGTGGGTGACGCGTGACGACTGATGGGTGAAAAGATGTGGGACCACACCAAGGTCACGAGGGCGGCGCTCGTTAGCGGGGCGGCGGAGGGAGGGACGGAGCTCAACGCCTTCGACAATGCCCTCCTTGCCGCCGGGATCGGCGATGTGAACCTCATCAGGGTCTCGAGCATCCTCCCGTCCCATGTGGAGGTGGTGGACTCTAAGCCCGATCTCCCCCGAGGGGCGTTCGTCCCCGTGGTCTACGCCGAGAAAAGCTCCTCCAAGCCGGGGGAGCTCATCGCCGTCGCGGTAGGGTTCGGCCGGGCTCCCGACGGCTTCGGGGTGGTGATGGAGGCCGTGGGGAGCTCCAGAAAAGAAGCGGAGGACGAGGTACGCCGCAGGATCGAGGAGGCCTTCCGCGTGCGCTCCCTGGAGCTCAAGGAGGTAAAGGTGGCGGCCGCCGAACACCGGGTGGAGCGGTGTGGCAGCGTGGTCGCCGCCTGCGTTTTCTTCTAAAATCCCATCCCGTGAAAAGGCCACTATACCCGGGAGGTGGCGCGGTCCTCTGGGATCTCCCTCTGGATTCCCAGCGGGCCGCATCTTTGACAAATCACCCGGGGGAGGAGGTGAGGATGAAGGCGCTCGGGAGGCACCTGGTGGTCGAGATGTGGGGCTGCAAGGCCAACCTGAACGAGCCGGAGAGGATCCGGGAGGCCCTGGCCGAGGCCGTGGAGCGGGCCCGGGCCACCAACCTGGGGGTTCACGTGCATTCCTTCAACCCCCACGGGGTCTCCGGGGTGGCGGTGATCGCCGAATCGCACATCTCCGTCCACACCTGGCCCGAGCTCGGGTACGTGGCCCTGGATGTGTTCACCTGCGGCGACAAGGCCCTCCCTGAGGAGGCCCTGGAGGTACTCAAGGACCTCTTCCGGCCCCAGCACATGGATGTGCTGGAGATAAAGAGGGGCCTTCGTCCCGAGTGAGATATGAGTAGCGGGGGAAGACGCGATGACTGGCTGAGCGAGCGACAAACGGAAGGGGTCGAGCTCTCCTTCCGGGTGAGACGCTGGCTGGTCAGGAAGACCACCGCCTATCAGCGCTTGGAGCTCGCCGAGACCCAGGATCTCGGGCGGGTCATGGCGCTGGACGGGAAGATCATGCTTTCGGAGCGGGACGAGGCCTTCTACCACGAGATGCTGGTGCACCCGGTACTGCTTTCCCACCCCTTGCCGCGGAAGGTCCTCATCGTGGGCGGCGGGGACGGAGGGACCATGCGCGAGGTCCTGCGCCACCCCACGGTGGAGGAGGCGTGGCTGGTGGAGATAGACGGCGAGGTGGTGGAGGCCGCCAGGGAGCATCTCCCGAACGTGCACCGGGGCTCCTTCGACGACCCCCGGGCCAGGGTCCATATCTCCCCCGGGGAGGAGTTCGTGGAGGATCATCCGGGGGAGTTCGACGCGGTGATCGTTGACTCCACCGATCCCGTGGGCCCCGGGGAGACCCTCTTCACCGAGGATTTCTTCCGCGGGGCGAAGGGGGCCCTCGCCGAAGGAGGGGTCTTCGCCATGCAGGCCGGGACCCCCTTCTACTGGGGAGAGGAGCTCGTGGGGATCCTCTCCAAGGTGCGGCGGTTTTTTCCTTGTGTGAGGTTGTACCTCGGGTATGTGCCCGTCTACCCCTCGGGAATGTGGGCGTACGTGGTGGCGAGCGAGCGGGACCTCTTCGCCGAGGAGGGCGCCTTCGAGCTCCGGTTCGCCGAGCGGGGGCTGGAGACGGTGTATTTCACCCCGGGGGTGGGCCGGGCGGCCTTCGTCCTCCCCAAGTTCGTGGAGGACATCGTGAGAAGGGCCCTCGGAACCTAGCCCCTATGGCTCCCTCCCCTTTGCGGTTCCTCTCCGCCGATCGCCCCCTCCGGGAAGCCAGGGTCGTGGTCCTCGGGGTGCCGCTGGAGCGGGGTGTCAGCTTCCGGGGAGGGCCGGCCCTCGCCCCGAACGCTATCCGCCAGGCATCCTGGTCCCTGGAGAGCTTTTCCCACCACGTACGGAAGGACCTGGTGGACGTGGGGGTCTGCGATCTCGGGGATCTCGACGTGGAGAGGTCCAGGGAGGAGGTCTTCCGGGAGCTCGAGGGCTCGATGCAAAGGCTCCTCCGGGCGGGGAAGCGGGTGGTGGTGTTGGGAGGGGACCACTCCGTTTCCTTGGGGTGCGTACGCGGCGCTATGGGGGCCCTGGGGAAGGTCCAGGTCCTGGTGCTCGATGCCCACTCCGATCTCCGGGACGAGTACCTGGGGGACAGGTTCTCCCACGCCTGTGTCTCCCGCAGGCTCTCCGAGCTGGTGGATCGTCTCGTGATCGTCGGGGCAAGGTCCTTCTTCGGCCCGGACCTCGATGAGCCCTTCTTCGCCGAGCTCGGTGAGATCCCCAAAAAGCTCTCCCGGGAAGCTCCTCTTTGGCTTTCCCTGGACCTCGATGTCCTCGATCCCGGGATCTTCCCCGGGGTCACGAACCCCGAGCCCGGCGGGCTTTCCTACGGGGACCTCCTCGACGTCTTCCGACTCCTCCGGGGGTACGGGGTGGTGGGGATGGATGTGGTGGAGTTAGCGCCTCCCTTCGATCCCTCGGGGGTCTCCGCGGTCACCGCGGCGAAGCTGGTGATCGAGGCGATCCTCCATCTCTGGGGATGAAGCTGAAGGCGCGCCCGGAGGATTTCCGGGTGGAGGAGCTCATCGAACTTCCCCGCGGCCGGGGTCCCTTCAGCTACTTCCGCGTGGAGAAGAAAGGCATCCCCACCATGGCCGCCCAGGTCCTCCTCGCCCGGGAGCTCGGGGTCTCCCCGAGGGACGTCTTCTTCCCGGCCCTGAAGGACGCCCACGCCGTGGCGATCCAGTACGCGAGCATGAAAGGCGCACGGAAGGATCGCATGGAGCTCCCGGTCCTCCGGGCGGAGGCGGTGGGCCGTGGGCCGAGGAGGCTTTCCACCAAAGACCTCGTGGGCAACTCTTTCCGGCTCGTGGTCAGGGACCTCTCGCAAGGCGAGGCCGAGGGGCTCGCGGCGGAACTTGGGCGCCTTGGCGGTGAGGGCTTTCCGAACTACTTCGACGAGCAGCGGTTCGGGTCGCTGGGGGAAGGGGGTTCCCCGGGGAAAGCGATCATCACCCGAAATGCCGAGGGAGCCCTCCGCTTCTACCTCGCCGAGGAGCTCTTTGGGGATCCGGCGGACGTGCGGGAGTTCAAGCGTTTGGCCCGGGAACACTGGGGCGACTGGGGCTTCCTCCTCGAACGCGCACCGAAGCCCTCCAACTTCCGCAGCGTCCTCACCTTCCTCAGGGACCACCCGGAGGAGTTCAGAAAGGCCCTGAACCTGATCCCACCCCGGCTCCTCTCCCTCTTCCTCTCCGCGTACCAATCGCTCCTCTGGAACTGCATCCTCGGCCGCTGGATCCTTCGTAATTTCCCCGAGGTCGTGGAGCTCGAGATCGCGGGAGAGGCTTTCCCAGTGCCCCGCTTTGTTCCCGAGGGTCTACGTGCGAGGCTTGCCACCGAAAAGCTTCCCCTCCCCTCCAACCGGGCGCGGTACCGCGGGGAGTGGGCCGGTATCGTCGAGGAGGTCCTCGCGGAGGAGGGGATCTCCCCGAGGGACCTCAAGGCCCGGATCGTGGAGCGGGCGTACCTTTCCAAGGCAGAGCGGCCGATATGGTGTTACCCGCGGGAGCTTTGGGTGGGGGAGATAATGCCCGATAAGCTTTTCCCGGGGAGGTTTTCCCTGGAGGTCTCCTTCGTCCTCCCCCCGGGCTCCTACGCCACGCTCCTTGTGAGGTGTGCCCACGCCCGTTCATGCTATTCAGCGCCAAGAGCCTAACAAGCGCGCCAAAAACTCGATAAGTTCAGTATTACGATCATTGGGATATAACGTTTGTTCAAGTTCTAATCGTTTTTCTATAAGAGCTTTCCCGTCATTATTGGGCATTAACTGGGAAATAGCCATAGCAGCTGCCTTTACAGCTTTGGGTTCTGTAGCCGTAAATAATCTTGTGGCTTGTGCTAGTAATAGCGAGTGGTACCTAAATATTCTTGCGAGTTGTTTTGCAGACACTTTGGATGTTTCTATTTTATTTGCCAATGATAAACCCACAGTTAGATTTGGCCATTGCAATTCATTTAGAATTTTTATTATTATTTCTCTTTTAGTATATAAATCATTATATAAATTTTTTATAATTTTATTTATTTGAATAACTTCTTCTTTGGCACGTTCAGCATCTTTAACTAAAGAACCCATCTTTTCATGCTGGGATTCAATTTCCCGTCTAAAAGAAAATATTATCCAAATAATTCCTCCACCAGCGAATGCCGCAACCGCTAAAACAATAGTGACCGCTAAAGTGTAAGTACTCACAACGATTTCTTTAGAAAGCATAACAGGTAAAGAAAAATTTAGCATGGTCAAAATGATCAGTCCGGCAGTAACAATTATGAGTAAAACTATCAAAATAAATTTTGAAAAATTATTCTGAACAAATTTCTTCAAGTTTTGCATAGAATTCCTCCTTTGGAGGTTTATTATAAACTGATATATGTTTGGGAATTCGCTTATATACTTCTGCGCCAAGCTTTGTTTCTATGTTTAAATTTGTTAAAATTATTATAGGAATGCCTTTTTCTTCCAAAATCGGTAATAAACTCAAGCCAGCTTTCATCTCATCTCCTGGTCCACTGGGTGCTCGACCAAATGCTTTTTTGAAAATCTCTTCATCAGCGAAGGTTAATGGAATCATGAGGTCTAAAATAACTGCACAAAAGTGATCATCCCTTATGGCATCAGCGGCCTCCTTAAGCGATGCAGCGCGTGACACGGTGAACCCCCGATGCTCAAGCTCTGCGAAAATATAATCTAAAAATATTCCCACATCATCATCAACAACTAAAACCTTTTTCATCAGGCTTCACCTCCTAGAAGTCGTTTCAAAATGCTTTTCGGATTGCAAGCCAATGCCCCCCTCGCCTTGGTGCTGGAACACAGTCGCAGGCCTTATCCACAACCAACTTCCTCCGCCCCTTCTTAGGCCTCCTCCTCACCAGCTTTGGCCCTTCCCCTTCTACTACTGTCTGAAGCAAAAGCGCGCCGCTAGAGGTGCTCCTTCCCCATCCACCACTAATATCCTCTCGCTCCCCTTGCTATGTAGATAGTGTAATTCTTCCCCTCAAATTTTTGAAATGACTTTTGGACAATTCCTCACCAAGCGCCGAGGAGGCGCGATAAGGATTCTATTACTTTGGGATCAGGATTTTCTATAGATGTTTCCAACCTTAATCTGTCCTCTAGGAGTTTTTTCCCAATCTCGTCATGTAATCTATGGAAGATAAATATAGCCGCGGCTTCCACATCCTTGTGGTCTTCAGCAGTAAAAAGTCGTATTGTTTGACTTTCAAAAAAAGCTGCGCTTTCAAATATCTTTGTTAATTCTTCCTGAGTTAATAACTTTTTTTGACCAGAACTCCCAGCTGTCTTGGTTCGTTTCCCTCCAGTTTGTTTTACCAAAAACAACCAAGTGGCTCGGGTAGAAAACGTTAAATTTTGGAGACTTCCGATTATACGTTTTTTTCTGTTAATTATTTCGCTGTATATTTCTTCAATTTCATTATATTTCTCTTCCAAACGATGTTTAAAGGTAGTTGTCATCCAAATGATACCACCACCAATTAATCCTGAAATACTTAAAATAATTGTAACTGCCAAAGTGTATTGCCCCACAAGTATTTGTTCGAAAGATTGATCAGGAAATAAAGGAAATAGAGAACGGTGAAGAGAAACTACCCATATTATTTCCCCAATTAAAAGGGCGACTAATAAAAGCAAAAGTGCTTTAATTATTTTATCAACAATTGTTGGAAAGTCTTTTAATTTCTTCATAAAATTCCTCCTTGGGAGGTTTATAAAAAACCTTTATACCGGAAGGAATTTGACTAGAAATTTCTTCAC
>JALVLL010000223.1 GCA_027027485.1 Candidatus Bipolaricaulota bacterium
CTCCAAGGCCATGGCCCAAGCGTTGGGGGTGCCCTTGGTAGGGGTGCGGCAGACCGAGGCCCTGGGATTGCCCGCGGCCCGGGAGCACGGGCGGCGCGTGGCCGTCCTCATCCACGACCGCCGCGATATCCTCTACTTCGCCTGGGCCTTCCCGGACAAGGTCTCCCGGGACGAGTCCCTCACGCTGGGGGAGGTGGTGGGGAAGCTCAGGGAGCGCGACCAGAGGCCCGTGCTCGTGGGCTCGGGCGCGATCCGGTTCAAGGAGGAGTTAGAGAAGGAACTCCCCGGCGTTTATATTATGGGCGAGGATTGGGCTTACCCCCGCGCTGGTGTCGTGGCCTCGTTGGGATATGGACGCTACCTCAGCGGCGGGGATTTCGATCCCAAGGCTCTTGAGCCCAACTACGTTCAGCCGCCCTTGGCCAAGGAGGGGAACTATGGGTAGGAAGTGCGAGATCTGCGGCAAAAAACCAGATTACGGGCACTCCGTCTCCCACTCGGGCAGGAAATCCCGGCGCATCCGTGCCCCAAACCTCCAGCGGGTGCGCGTGATCTACCGGGGGACCCGCCGCCGGATGTGGGTCTGCACCCGGTGCCTCAAGGCGGGGAAAGTCATGAAGGCTTGACAGGGACCGGATTTCCCGCTATAAAAGATTTTGAAGAAGCCGATCCCTTAAGGGGGGTGAGACCTAACGGCAACCTTTTAACAAAACCTAAAAATTATCCAGGGAGGTGTATATGTGGCGTAAAGGATTGATTTTGGTTGCAGCGGTTCTCCTCGGGATCTCGGCCTTTGCCCGCACCGGGGCTTGGGTCGACGAAGTCATCTTCTTCTCCGAACCAGACATGGCCAAGGCCATAGAACGCATGATCGCTGGGGAGGCCGATCTGTACGCGTATTCTGTGGATGACATCGACGTTTACAAGAAGATCATCGAATCCCCGGACCTCTATACAGTCAGCGCTTACGGTGCATATACGGAGCTTACCTTCAACCCGTATCCCGCCGATCCCAACGTGACCCCAAAGGAATTCAAGAACGGGATGCTCAACCCCTTCGCCGTTCCCAGGATCAGGGAGGCGATGAACTGGCTCATCGATCGAGATTACATCGTTAAGGAGCTTTACAAGGGCCTCGCTATCCCGCGGTACCTTCCCATAACCCCCACCTTCCCTGACTACGCAAGACTTCTGGTAAAGGCCCGGGAGCTCGAGGCCAAGTACGCCCACAACCCCGAGAAGGCCAAGGAAGTGATCTTCGCCGAGATGGAGAAGCTTGGGGCCGAGCTCGTAGACGGCAAGTGGTACTACAAGGGCCAGCCGGTGACCATCATCTTCCTCATCCGCGTTGAGGACGTTCGTAAGGAGATCGGTGACTACGTGGCTGGTCTCCTGGAGGAGCTCGGCTTCCAGGTGGATCGCCGCTACGGCGTATCCCGGGACCTCGCCAAGTGTTGGATTTTCACCGATCCTGCCGAGGGTTGTTTCCACATTTATACAGGTGGGTGGATAACCACCTCGATCTCCCGTGATCAGGGCGGCAACTTTGACTTCTTCTACACTAAACGCGGCTTGGGTGTGCCATTGTGGCAGGCGTATTACGTGGAGCCCGAGGTCGACAAGGTCTTCAAGAAGTTGGCTTACAACGACTACTCTACCCTGGAGGAGAGGCAAGAGTTGATGGAGAAGGCCCTGGAATACGCTATGAAGAACTCCGTGCGTGTTTGGCTGGCCAACGAAGCACCGGTGTTCCCCATGCGCAAGGGTCTTGCGATGGCAGTAGATCTCGCTGGCGGTGCCTACGGCTCATGGTTGTGGTCTTACACCCTCCGCTGGACCGACGAAGAGGGGAACCCCGTGGAGGGCGGCACCGTCAGGATCGCCATCGGCGAGATGTTCAACGAGCCGTGGAACGCCGTGGCCGGCTCCAACTGGATCTACGACATGATGCCCATCCGTGGTACCGGCATGCCCGTGGTGCTCCCCGATCCGTTCACCGGGCTCGCGCGGCCGCAGCGGGTGGAGAAGGCCGAGGTCTACGTGCAGGAGGGCTTGCCGGTCGGGAAGACCCTCGACTGGGTGGACCTCCAGTTCGTGGACGAGATCCAGGTGCCCGCCGATGCGTGGGTCGACTGGGATGCCGAGGCCCAGCAGTTCATCACCGTGGGCGAGAAGTATCCCGAGGGCCTTACCGCCAAGGTCAAGGTCGTGGTCCACTACGATCCGCAGCTCCTCAAGGATAAGTGGCACGATGGCTCCACCTTCTCCGTGGCCGATATCCTGATGCATTACATCCTGACCTTCGACCGCGGCAAGGAAGCCTCGGCCATCTTCGATGAATCCGCGAAGCCCGATCTCGACGCGTGGCTTGAGTACTTCCGCGGCTTCAAGATCGTTTCTGAGGATCCGTTAGTGATCGAGTACTATACTGACTCCATTGAGCTCGACGCGGAGACCATCGCCGCTAACGCGGCGTGGGATGCTTTCTACTCTCAGGGGCCGGCACCGTGGCACGCCATCGCCATTGGGATCCTGGCCGAAGCTGCCAAGGAAGCGGCGTTCTCCTCTGACAAAGCTGACAAGCTCGGTGTTGAGTGGATGAGCTACATCGCCGGGCCCACGTTGGACATCCTCAAGAAGTACTTGGACAAGGCTATCGAGGAGAACTACATCCCCTATTCCAACGTACTCGGGAAGTACGCCACCGATGCGGCCGAGCGCTATCAGAACCTTCTCAAGTGGTACGAAGAGAAAGGGCACTTCTGGGTGGGCAACGGCGTCTTCTACCTCGAGTCCGTGGACACCGTAGCCAGAACCCTTACCCTTAAGAGGTTCGAAAACTATGCTGATCCTGCCGACAAGTGGCTCGGTTTTGCTGAGCCTAAGATCGCCGAGATCGACTTCGTGGGTGCCCCCGAGATCCTCGAGCCCGGTACCGGTGTGGTTATCCCTGTGAACATCACCTTCAAGGGCGAGCCTTATCCGCCGGAGGAAATCGACTTCGTGAAGTACCTCCTCTTCGATGCCGAAGGCAACCTGGTTGACGTCGGTAAAGCCGAGTACTTCGGTGGCCCCACTTGGAACGTGATCCTTAGCCCAGAGCTCACTGCCAAGCTGCCCAGCGGGACCGTGAAGCTTGAGGTTGCCGTCTCCTCCAAGGTGGTTGCCATCCCGTCCTACAAGTCCATTACCTTCATCGTTCCGTAAACGGGCTGGAAAAAGGCGCGGGGAACCTTGTGTTCCCCGCGCCTTTTTTTATACTTTACTGTGCGTAGCGTGCACAAGATCTCCTTTTCAGGTGCATCGCTGGTGGAGCGAAAAGAAATTAAGGGACGCTCGACTGTAAAAACTTTATCGCGCCTCGGTAAATATATTCTTATTCGAGGAATTGCCATAGGATTCTCCTTAGTAGTCGGTGTTTTTCTCACAGTTATTATTGCAAATATGGGTGGATATGTGGATAATATCAAAAAGGCACAAATTACTGAACAAATAAGCGTTCAGGTCTACCAAAATCCCGCGTATCAAAGCTATACCACCGAAGAGTTGAGAAAGCTTATTGAACAAAAGGTGGCCTTGGAGATCAAACGTCTAGGGTTGGATAAACCTTTCATTCGTTTCGATAGTCTTTATGGTTTCTTCCATTCCAGGGCCTTTATGTACCTTATCAATGCGTTGACATTGAGCTTGGGAAGGTCGGAACATATTTACAGCTCAAGCGGATCAAAGCAAGTGTGGCTTATTATTAAAGAGAGGCTCCCCTATTCGGTGCTCCTCTTTACGACCGCGAGCCTTCTTGTATTTTTCGCTTCGCTTTATGTCGCCTTAATTCTCTCACGACGATATGGAAGTATATGGGATAGGCTTTCTGTAGCACTAGCACCACTTTCCACCGCTCCATCCTGGTTTTACGGGATCATTCTCATCTTGATCTTCGCCGCGATTTTGAGATTACTGCCTTTCGGGGGGTTAGTGGATATCCCACCCCCGGAAAACAGGATCATGTACGCGCTTAGCGTGTTGAAACATATGGTCCTTCCACTTTTAGGTTGGTTTATCTCGGGTATCTTCGTTGGGGTTTACTCATGGCGGACATTTTTCCTTATCTATTCGAGTGAGGATTACGTAGAAATGGCTCGAGCGAAAGGGGTTCCGGGACGTCTTTTAGAGCGACGCTATATTCTCCGCCCCACTTTGCCCACGATAATTACAAGTTTTGCGCTTATGCTAATAGCTGCATGGATGGGAGCTATTATCACCGAATCGGTCTTTAATTGGCCTGGTCTCGGGTCCCTTTATATGGCCGCCATCAGCCAGTTCGACACCCCCATAATCGTTGGGCTTACTGTGATATACGCTTATCTTTTGGGAGTAACTGTGTTCATTTTGGACATCGTTTATGCCATTGTAGATCCTCGGATTAAAGTGGGAGGAGGCACAGCAGCATGAAAGAGGCCTTCAAAGAACTTACGCGTTATAAATCCGCTTTGGTAGGGCTTTTCATCCTTTTCTTTTTGGTTGCGTTGGCGATTTACGCTGTGGTGGCCATCCCTTATGGGGAAGCTATCCGTTTGTGGCGGGGAAGTGAAGCGATGTGGCGTTATAACCCGCGAACGGCTGCCCCCGCCTGGATCGATTATTTCACCCCTAAGCGATTACTCCATACCGTGATCCTAGACAGTGAGGTAGCACAGAAAAATGTGGAGGTCTTAAGTGAGCGTACCCGACGCATCCTCATAACCTATACCTTAGATTACAAAGCCGACGTTTTCCCTTCCGAACTGGCTGTGGTCTTCAAATCGCGCTATGATAAAAAACCTCCCCGGGTTGAGGTTATCTGGAAGACGCCCGATGGGAGAGAATTCCCCTTCGGGCGTCAAATCCCAAGCGGTGCAATTCACTGGTATACCGTGAGCCAGGATAAGGATCTGATATCGAATTTGCGCGGCGCCCCGGAGAAGATCCTCTTCCAGGATCCTAAAGACGCTGAGAAACCTATTAAGGGGATTCACACTATAACGATCAAGGCCTATGTTTTCGAATCCGATGCCGATATAGATGCCGAGGTAATAATCTACGGCACGGTACATGGACTTGCGGGGACGGATCACCTGCGACGTGATATCGGGGTGGCCCTCCTGTGGGGCGCTCCCATTGCTCTGGCCTTCGGGTTGGGCGCCTCTTTCGGAATTACCATCAGCTCGATCATTTTCGCTGCTATTGGAGCATGGTTTGGGGGTTGGATCGATGGAGTAGTTCAACGCCTAACGGAAATACGAATGGTGATCCCCACCTTGCCTATCCTCATCATGGTGGGGCTTTTCTACTCCAAGAGCATCTGGGTGATCCTGGCGGTGCTGATCGTCCTGAACCTCATCGAATCTTCGGTAAAGACGTATAGGGCCATGTTTCTACAGGAAAAGCGCGCCCCTTATATCGAAGCGGCCAGGAGCTATGGGGCTGGACATCTGAGGATCGTGTTCCGTTATCTCATTCCTCGGGTGATCCCTTGGTTGATCCCCGGGTTTGTGCTCGCTGTCCCTGCATACGTATTTCTCGAGGCTTCCCTTTCGGTGTTGGGTCTCGGCGACCCTGTGCTCCCCACGTGGGGTAAGCTTCTGTCCGATGCGTTTGGTCACGGCGCCCTTTATCATGGCTACTATTATTGGGTTCTTGAACCTGCATTTTTGTTGATGGCTACAGGGTTTGGATTTACTCTTATCGGCTATACCTTGGATAAAATCTTCAATCCGAGGTTGAGGGAGATCTGAATGGAGCCGCTTCTCAAGGTAGAGGGCCTAAAGCTTTACTTTCGAACCACCAAGGGGATTGTCCAAGCAGTGGACGGAGTTGGTTTCGAACTTATGCCCCGGACGGCCATGGTGGTGGTGGGGGAGTCCGGGTGCGGCAAGACCTCACTTGCCCGGGCGATCCTGCGGCTCCTCCCCAAGAACGTCCACACCTATTCGGGAAAGATCTATCTCGATGGCCAAGATGTCATGCAGCTCAATGACGAGCAATTCCGCCGCCAGATCCGCTGGCAGAAGATCTCTTATGTGGCCCAGGCCGCCATGAACGCCCTGAACCCCGTGATCAAGGTGGGATTCCAGGTGGCCGAGCCCCTGCTCATCCACAAGAGGATGAAAAGGGAGGAGGCCATGCGCAGGGTAGTGGAGGCCTTCCAAATCGTGGGTGTTCCCACCGACTTCGTGGACCGATACCCCTTCGAGCTTTCCGGCGGCATGCGCCAGCGGGTGGTGATCGCCATGGCGCTCGTCACGAACCCCCAGCTTGTGATCCTGGACGAGCCCACCTCGGCCCTGGATGTCCTCACCCAGGCCAACATCATGAACTCCTTGAAGGGGATCAAGCAGGAGTTCGACCTCACCTATATCCTTATCACCCACGATATCTCCACCTCGAGCGAGCTGGCGTTGGAGGCCATGGTGATGTACGCGGGACAGATAGTGGAGCTCGGCAAGGCCGGCCACTTCTACCTCGAGCCCCTGCACCCCTACTCCCAAAAGCTCATGTCCAGCGTACCTACGCTCAGGGAGGATAAGGAACTCGATTTCATCCCGGGGCAGCCCCCAAGCCTCATCAACCCCCCCAAGGGCTGCCGCTTCGCCCCCCGATGCCCCAAGCGTTTCTCGGCCTGTGATCAGGAGCCACCGATGGTGGAATACAAGGATGGCCGTAAAATCAAGTGCCACCTCTACGCGTGAGGGCAGGTGAGATGGAGGACAGGGTTCTCCTCGCGGTAAAGGATCTCCACAAATGGTTCGAGCTCCGTAAGTGGGGCTTCATCCATGTGGGGTTCGTGCGGGCCGTGGACGGGGTTGACTTCGATATCCACTACGGCGAGGCCGTTACCTTCGTGGGGGAGTCCGGCTGTGGGAAGAGCACCCTGGCCCGCACCATGCTCGGGCTCTACCAGCCCACCAAGGGGGAGATCCTCTTCCAGGGCAAGCGCCTGCAGAAGCTGGGCCGCTGGTACCGCTCCCAGGTAGGTTACGTCCAGCAGGATCCCTACGGGGCTTTGCCTCCCTTCATGAACGTGCGCCGGATCCTCCTCGAGCCGTTGGTGATAAACCACTGGGGCACCCGGGCGGAACGCGAACGCAGGATCCGGGAGGTACTGGAGGAAGTGAAGCTCACCCCGGTGGACGATTTCATCGCCAAATTCCCCCATATGCTCTCGGGGGGGCAACAGCAGCGCCTGGTGATCGCTAGGGCCATCGTTATGAACCCCAAGCTTCTCGTCGCCGACGAGCCGGTTTCCATGCTGGATGCATCGGTGCGGGTGGAGATCCTGAAGCTCCTCGATAGCGTGCAGAAGGCGCACAACTTGGGTGTGGCCTATATCACCCACGACCTTTCCACCGTGCGCTATTTCTCCGAGAGGATCTTCGTGATGTACGCGGCCAAGATCGTGGAGAAGGCGCCGGTGAAGGAGCTCATCCGCAATCCCCTCCATCCCTATACCCAAGCGCTCCTCGACGCCATCGCCGATCCCGACCCCGAGAACGCCCACAAGATGCGGGAGGTCCCCCCCGGCGAGCCGCCGAGCCTCCTGCACCCCCCGTCGGGGTGCCGGTTCCATCCGCGCTGCAAGCACGCAATCGAGGGGCTCTGTGACCGCGAGGTCCCGCCGGAGTTCGAGCCGACACCGGGACATTTCGTTTCCTGTTGGCTTCACAAATGAGCACCGGAAGGTATAGGTTCCTCATGGGATTGGCCGCCGCCATGATGATGGCGGCCGTCATCCTCCCCTTCCTCATGGTGATCAGGGTCATCGCCCCGAGCGTCCGATTGAGCTTCCTCTCCTATGGCCTTTCGGTTGGGGGAATGGGGCTGGGGCTTTACGCCGTATTTCACCATCTCGCCCTCCCCCGCCGAAAGGACTGAGAGATGCCCGTAAAGGTCGGAGACCTGGTCGAGGCCACCGTGGTAAGGGTGGGGGAGGCAGATGCCCTGGTGC